>CAMVFC010000018.1 GCA_947166655.1 uncultured Prevotellaceae bacterium | reverse complement strand
TTTTGTTAATAATCAAGAAGTCTTCCTATCTTGAGGGGTTTTTCAGTGCCCTCCACCGCGGTGCCCCCTTCTTTGTTATAAAATCTGCTGTTTCGCAAGCAGCGTTTAGAGCTTGTCGTTGCTGCCGAGGACGTCCACAATCTTGTGGATGTACATCTTCTTCATGTTCTCGCGAGCGGGCTTCAGGTACTGACGGGGATCGAAGTGGCTGGGGTTCTCAGCGAGGTACTTGCGGATGGCAGCGGTCATGGCCAGACGGCTGTCGGAGTCGATGTTGATCTTGCAGACAGCGCTCTTGCTGGCTTCGCGGAGCTGCTCCTCGGGGATACCTACGGCATCGGGCAACTTGCCACCATACTTGTTGATGGTGTCGACCTCGTCCTGGGGTACAGAGCTGGAGCCGTGGAGCACGATGGGGAAGCCGGGGAGCTTCTCCTCGATCTGGTGCAGGATGTCGAAGGCGAGGGGAGGAGGCACGAGCTTACCGGTCTTCGGGTCGCGTGTGCACTGCTCGGGCGTGAACTTGTAGGCGCCGTGGCTGGTGCCGATGGAGATAGCGAGGCTGTCGCAACCGCTGCGGGTCGAGAAATCGATGACCTCTTCGGGCTTGGTGTAGTGGCTCACTTCGGAAGCGACCTCGTCTTCAACGCCGGCGAGCACACCGAGTTCGGCCTCGACGGTAACGTCGTGAGCGTGGGCGTACTCTACCACCTGCTTCGTGATGCGGATGTTCTCCTCGTAGGGGAGAGCGCTGCCGTCGAACATCACGCTGGAGAAGCCGTTGTCAATACACTCTTTGCAGAGTTCGAAGCTGTCACCGTGGTCGAGGTGCAGGACGATCTGAGGATTGGGACAGCCGAGTTCCTTGGCATACTCCACAGCTCCCTGAGCCATGTAGCGGAGGATGGTGCCGTTGGCATAGTTGCGAGCACCCTTGCTGACCTGCATGATGACGGGCGACTTGGTCTCGACAGCAGCCTGCACGATGGCCTGCATCTGCTCCATAGTGTTGAAGTTGAAGGCGGGGATGGCATAGCCACCAGCGACAGCCTTCTTGAACATTTCACGGGTATTAACCAAACCCAGTTCTTTGTAGCTTGTCATAGTGTTGTAATATTGTTTATAGAATTTGTAATGAGTGTTCTGTCTGTTCTCTTTGGACGTGCAAAGATACACAAAATCTTCGAGAGACGTCTTTCTTTCAACGTTTTTTAAGTTTTCTGCAGGCACAATAGGCTGGTTTTGCAAGACAAACGTGGCAAACGTGCCGGCGAAGACCTTACATTCGGCGCACGAAGTAGGTGACGACGGGCAGGTGGTCGCTGTATCCGTCGAGCCATACACCGCCCGCGTGCGTGCGCTTGGGCGAACCTTTATACTTTCCTTCCGTCTGCAGGAGATAGTCGCGGCGGAAGATCTCGGCCTTGAAGAAAGTGAGGGTCTCGTACGTCTTCTTCTTGTTGACATCGAGCAGGTTGGCGCTCATGACAATTTGGTCGAAGAGGTTCCAGGCGCCCTGATAGCTGAGCGTGCCGTGTCCGTCGAGGAGGATCTGCCACCAGGGGTTGAACATGTCGCCGTTCTTCACGTCGGCCATCTTACGGCGCGCGCGCAGGCCTTTCGACATCGACTCGTCAAAGGGATCGTCGTTCATATCGCCCATGACGAGGACCTTCATGGAGGGCGATGCCTTGAGGATGCTGTCCACCTCGGCCTTGACCTGCTGTCCGGCCCATACGCGGGCAGCCTTGCCCGTGAAGCGGCTGGGCCAGTGGCACACGATGACGGTGACGTCGTCGCCGGCGAGTTTACCCTGCACGGTGAGGAAGCCGCGGGTGGGACGCGCGTCCTTGTCCTTGAGCACATAGGGCTGCAGCCAGACCTTACCGGGCTTGAAGAAGGTGGGGTTGTAGAGCAGTCCGCAGTCTACACCTCGACGGTCGGGCCCTTCGATGTGGCAGAACTTGAAGCCGCGCTTGGCCAGGGGCTCCTGCGCGCAGAGGTCGGTGAGGCAGCGGGCATTCTCCACCTCGCTGACGCCGATGAGGGCACAACCGGTGCGCAGGCGGTCGGTGCCCATCTCTGCAAGCACACGCGACATATTCTTGAGCTTGTGACTGTATTTCAGGTTGCTCCACTTGTTGGCTCCGTCGGGCAGGTACTCGTAGTCGTTCTTGCCCTCATCGTGCTGGGTATCAAAGAGATTCTCCAAGTTGTAGAATCCGATGGCGTACATGCCGATACGCTTGTCCTGCGCCTGAGCCGTCACTCCCAGGGTCATGAGGAGGAGGAGAAGGAAAAGATGCTTTCTCATATATTCCATGTATTGAAGTCGAAGGTAGCCTCGACTGATTTCTCAATGTTGTCTGGCAAGTTGTGGAAGAAGTCGATGCCCGTGAGCTGCTCCAGCCGCGCCACAGAGATGGCATCTTTGCGGATAACGGAACGCGGGGCATAGTTATTGTTGCGATAGCCATGACTGTCGTTGGTGGTCCAGAAGGCGATACTGGTGTAGCTGCCTTTTTTGACGCGCAGCAGAGCCATGAAGTAGTGTCCAGGGATGGCCATCTTCTTCCCGTTGGGGCGAGTCAGGTAACCGAAGAGGTCTTCCTCGTCGTCGATGTATCCTCCCTTGACGACATAAAGTGTGTCTGCAAACGAGGCCAGACGTCCGCAGTCCTGCACGAGCTGCTCGAGCGTCGTCCAGTAGTAGGCATTGAAGTCTCCCACCTGCGGACTCATATTGCTCATATAGAACGTCTGCGCGTTGGCCTCGACGCTGTATTGACGGTCGTAACTGGCACATAAGTGCCCGCGGTTGTAAGGCGAACCGAAATAGTTGGTGCCGACATGCATCGACGTGGGAAGCTGAGGGTCGTCACCCCAGGCTTCCGTCCGGCCTACATTGCCTCTGCCGCGCGTGTCGCCATCGAAACGGAAGGCCACCCAGCGGGAGTGCATCTTGGCAGGGTCGAACTCGAGGCAGTAAGTCAGAACATCGCGACCGTCCACCTTCGTGGAGTGATAGACGAACTTGTTGCCTGCTTTGAGCGTCGGCACTTCAAGCCGTGCGGCCACCATCTTTTCGTCGGGTTCCAGGACGACCGTCGGCCCTGTCTGCTGTCCGTTGGGCAGCAGGTTGGGACCGTCGTCTTCGTTGTTGCAGGCGATGGCCGTCAGCAGAACGGCCACTGCCAATACAACATATAAGAGAGGATGCTTATGCATTCAGTGAAAGAATTATTCTGCTGTTTCGAGCGTAATGATAATCTCTGTGGCACGCACCTGTGCGGCTGAGGCCGTGAACTGCACAGACTGTGCCAGACCTGTCCACTGCCCGATATTGCCCTCGTAGCTGTAGCCGTCCTGCGCATCGAAGCATCCGGGGCCATACTGCTCGGTGCCTTCAGCAGAGCAGACAAACTTCACGCCCTTGATCTTAGCCGAAGCCGAGGTGATGGTCATCGTGGCTCCCTTGGCCGTGCGGTACTGCGCTGCTGCCAGGGCTCCCTTGGTGACGGAAATGGTGATGCCGCCCTTGGTGAGTTCGTCGGAGCCAGCGCCTGCATTCGTCTGCGTGCCCGTGTCTGTGCCTGCCGTGAAGGTGACGACACCGCCCTGAGGCTCTGCCTGCGGGTCTTCGGGATTCGGGTCGACGGGAGTGGAATTGCTGACAAGCGAATAGAGATAGCCTTCGCCCTGAGCCGTCTCGGGCGTATTGCCATTGTAGTTCGTCAGTCTGGCATACACGACGACGTCGTCGCCTGGCTGCAGAAGCGTGCCTTCGGTGTACTTCTCGTTATTGAGGTAGAGTGCGCGATAGACAAGGAACTGGCCATTGGCCGTGCCGTCATCGGAGATGTAGAAGGTGGCATTTCCGAACTTTGTGCCGTACTGCTCTCTGACAGAGGCTACCTTGCCGCTGATATAATAGTACTCGTCGGTCTTGGCACCGGCGGCAAGGGCTGTCGCCACAGCATTGGCTGCGACGCTGTTGAAGGGATTCTCCAGCGAGCCGTCGCCCTTGGCTTCACCTGTGGGCTGAGGGTCGGGACCGGGAGTGCCGCCTGTGCCGTTGATGGAGACGATCTTGCTGCCCGTGGTCACCTCGGGCGTGTTGCCCCTGAAGTTGACGAGCTTACCCAAGATGACGACTTCGTCGCCGACCTTGATGTCATTCTCTGCCTTGAATTTGTCGCCGTTCAGACCGTAGCCGCGGTAGACCAGCAGCTGTCCGGCCTTGGTGCCATCGTCAGAGATGTAGTACTCGGCATTGCCAAAGCTGCCGGTGTCGATGTTCTTGATCTCAGAGATAATACCTTTAATATATACTTCGGGGCTGTTGACATCAGCGCCCAACTTCTCGATGGCAGCCAGGGCTGCAGCCACGTTGTAGGGGTTGGCCTGTGTGCCGTCGCCCTTGGCCTCGCCTGTGGGCGTGGGCGCCACGCTGCCGCCTTCGCCATTGAGACTGAAGATCTTGCTGCCGGTGGTCACCTCGGGCGTATTGCCCTTGAAGTTCACGACCTTACCGACAATCACTACCGTGTCGCCGACATTCAGGTCGGACTCGGACTTGAACTTATCGCCGTTCAGGCCATAGCCGCGATAGACCAACAGCTGATTGGCCGTCGTGCCATCGTCGGAGATATAATACTCAGCATTGCCATAGTTGCCCGTGTCGATGCTCTTGATCTCGGAGACGATACCCTTCATGTAAATCTCTGAGCTGTTGACATCGGCACCGAGGGTCTGGATGAGGCTGAGCACGGCGGCTACGTTGTAGGGATCCTCTGCCGTACCGCTGCCCTCGCCTTCTGCAGGCTTCGGCTGCTCACCGCCGCTGCTGGCTTTGCCCTTCTGCACCTTCAGGTTCTTCACTTCCCAGGTGCTGGAATAGCTTTCGTGAGCCGTGTGCTTCAGGGCGATCACAATCTTCTTGCCCATGCAGGAAGCAGGAAGCTGCACCTGCTGGTCGGCAAACGTGAAGCTGCCGCCCACGCCGTTGAAGCTCAGGGGCAGTTCCACCCAGGTGGCAGTGTTCACATCGCCGGCGTAGTCTTCGCTGAACAGAAGTTTATGGTCTTCTTCGATCGTGGTCTTCTGATAATTGATGGCCTGGCTGAGGCTGACGTATGCCTCTTCGACTTCTGCCAGGTCGATGGCAGGACCTACAAGATAGGTGACGCCAGCCTGATTTTCCTTGGAGCCGTCTCCGTTGAAATCTTTGTAGCCCGTAATTACGGCACTGCTATAGTCCGTGTACCAGCTTAAGTCACCGCTGGCCGACACGGAATTGAACTTGCCCAGAGACGTTGCGAAACTCTCGCTCAACAGAACGTCAGTCGCTGTCTTTTCAGTATTGACGCGATAGGGTTCGGGAACATCCTCGCAGGCGGTGAAGGCGAGGACAGCCATCGCCATCAACAGGAAGGAAAAATACTTTTTCATAAGGAAGTATATGATTTTGTTATTTACTGTGTGATTATGAATGTGGAAAAGAGAGGAGGCTTAAAGGGTTTGCAGATCCTTGAGATCGCGCATGGTCAGCTGCCATTCACTGCCGTAGTAGGTGAGCATACCCGTGATGCGTACGCGCCCCTGGGGCATCACCGTGAAGGAGACTTCGTTGCGGGTGGAGGTGCGCACCTGAATGGTTTGCGAGCCGACCTTCATGGCCCTGTTGACGCCATAGCCGGCATCGTGCTCCTCGTAGGGGGCGAAAGTGAGCTTGCCGTCGGCAGCATTGAGGGTCCCCTCGACGGTGGCCAGGACGGGCGTGTGGTCGACATCGCGGTTGGAAGCCAGCCAGGAGTCGTCGGCCTCGATAGGCGTCAGGGCGGCTTTCACCTTGTCCTCGCCCGGGCTCTCCACGAGTTGAACCTTCGTGCGACAGAGTTCCAGAAGCATCGGGCCAAGGCGCAGGTTGCCCGCACTGGTGTAATAGGGCTGACCCACCTTGGGCACATAGCTATAGTTGCCGATATAGAGGTCTTTGAGGTTGATGCGCACGTTCTGTCCGAGAGGGAAGTAGGGGCAGAGATGCGTATTCTTGATGCCCACTTGGATAAACTGGTCTGTGTCCACCTGGCGCAGGAGGAGCGTCTGATAGAGATTGCCCGAGACGTCGTTGGCCACGACAATGCCCTCGAAGACCTGGTTGTCCTCGACACGGACGAACTGGTTGTTGGAAGTCATGGCGGTGCGATAAGTGGACTTGAGTTCTGTGATGGTGGTATTCACGTCGCCGACAGACTCCGTCGACGTGATGCCTGCTTCGGCACCATCTGCCAGCACTGGCGGCTCATCAGGGTCGGCACATGCAACAAAGCCCATTGCAGAGACGAGGGCAAGTGCGAGAAGGATATACTTGTTTTTCTTCATGACTGTCTATAATAGTTGATTAGAAGCGGAAACCGAGATTGAGGAAAGCGTTGAATGCGTTGGCATAGTAGTACTTGGAGTTCTTCGAGAACTTGTACGGGCGAAGCTCACCCGTGCTGTAGTGGTCGTCTCGATTCTGCTCATAGCCTCCCGTGCGCATGTTCGTATTATTAAGGATATTGTTCACGCTCAGGTTGATGCTCAGCGAGCGACCGTTGCGGAAGCGCAGCAAGTGTCCGATGGAAGCATCGAGCATGAAGCCGCCGTCGAACTTCTCCTGTTCGGGACTGTAGGTGTACTCCATCTTGCCCGTCTCTCCGTTGAAGAGCACGCCGCCGTTCTCGTTGAGCTCGTCGCGTGTGACCATGTACTGCCACTGTGTGCCAGCGTCGGTCGTGGTCTGTTCGCTCACATAGTTGGTCAGCACATTGCTGAGGCGTCGGTACTGCGAGAAGCCTACATAGACGCGATCGTAGTAGTTCAGTTTCAGCTCGAAGAACCATCCGTTGATGTTATAGTCGAGTCCGATGCTGGCCGCCGTAAGCGGGGTGCCGTTGACTTTCATGCCGTCGGCAATCACGCGCAGGGGCATCTGATTGCCCGTGACAGGATTGACCCACGTGTTGATTTTCTGAATGGTTTCCTCGTTAGAGCCTTCGTAGGCGAGCTGTGCCATCGGGTTGTTATCGTACTTGGCATCGCTGATGGTACCGATGAGGTTGAAGCTCAGATGCGTGTTGACACGCAGATTCAGAGCGGCCTCCACGCCGTAGTGCAGGCGATCGATGTCCGACATCGTGAGATAGGTAAAGCGTTCCTCTGAGTCGTTATAGAAAGCCGTCTGCTCCACGCCGTTCTGGAACTTCGTTGCGAAGCCGGCTACGCGGCCCGTGAGGGGCCCGAAGCGGAAGTCGTATGCCAGTTCGGCGTTAAAGATATTCTCGAGGGTCAGGTTGTCCACGAAGTTGTTCTGCATACGCGGAGCCACAAAGCTGTTGGCCGGCATCGGGGCTTCGGTATCCCACCCTGCGCCCAAGGAGATACGGTGGTTGCCAGTGGGATTGAAGGCGATGCGCACCTTGGCGCCACCGCCGAAGAAGCGGGCCCACTTGCTGGTGCCGAAGGAGTGCTCCGGGGCACGTCCGTTCTGCATCAGGCCTTCGCGCTCGAACATCGTCCCTGTGGCGTTCGCGCCGAGGCCGAAGTTCCACTTGCCTGTGTTGTAGAGGTATTGTCCCCACAACTTGGCTTGCTCCACATAGATATTATAGTCATAGCCAAAGCGGTCGCCGACGCCAATCTTACGGTCGCGATGGCGCAGGTCGTTCTGTGCCTCGTCGCTCCAACGTCCGTAGTCGTTGGCGGCGAACTTATCATAATCCGTGAAACTGGTGGCACCGAGCAGGTCGTACATGGTTTTGTAGTGCATGCCCTTGGTGGAATTAAGCTGCAGACCGAGGCTGTAGTGGCTGTTCTTGCCTATGGTCTGGTTGAGTACGGTGCTCAGGGCGAAGACCATCTGGTTGTTGTGCCTGCGTTCCTGATAGTAGAGCGCTTCGCCTCCGGCCGCAGCCTCCTGGCGGTTGACGTAGTACATACGGTCCCAGTTCACCTGACGGTTGGCCTTCGACGATGTCCAGTAGTTATAAAGAGTCTGCCACTGGTCGAGGAAATAGGGGTGTTCCTCAAAATAATTGCCATTGTTCTTGGTAGGATCATAGACGTCAAAGACGCTGGAGGGCAGATTCTTGTAGTAGTCGGGACGCGGGTCATAGGCATTTCCGTTCCATCCCAGAGCCGTGCTGCTGTACATTGAGTAGCGGAATCCGGCAGAAGTGGTGAGCTTGGTGCGCTCGTTGATATTGAAGTCCCACGTGAGGATGGCAGTCGGCTCGAAGTCATTGACTATGCGGCTGTTGCGTTTCTCTCCGTTCTGATAGCCCCAGTTCGGGTTGTAGTAATGCGAGTTGGCCAGCCAGTAGGCTTCCTCGGTAGAGGCCGTCTGCTGACCACGCTCGGTGGGTGAACCGAAGGTGACGAAGGAGAGAGAATGCTTGTCGCCGAGTTTCTTCTCCACGCCGAAGTAGTAGCTGAGCGAGTTATAGAACGTTCCGGGGATGACGCCTTCCTTGGCCCATCGGTAAGCCAGCGCTGCGGAGAAAGCCCAGCCGTTGGCATTGAATCCGGAGGAGTAGCTGTAGGCTGCACGCGCCACATAGTTGCGGTTGCAGGCCGAGAGCGTCAGCTGGTTGCCCTGCCGCTGCGACCCGGCACGCATGTTGATGCTGGTGGCTCCGCCGATGGTGGGCAGACCGAACGTGGTGGCTTCAAAGGGAGCTACGCCCTCGCGGTTGGGGTTGACGATACTGTTCAGGCCGCCTATCATGCTGTAGCTAAAGCGTCCACGCTCCAGGTCGTTGAACATGATGCCGTTCAGATAGGTCTGGTTGTACTGGTTGTCCAGTGCCCTGACGCGGAAGCGCATGGGGCTGAAGAGATAGCCGACCTCGGAGAGATAGGGGTCGCTCTTCGTGGCCACGAGAGCCGAAACAGTCTGCGCGGCTTCATTGTCTTCATCGAGTTGCGACTCGGTGAAGGTGAAGTCCGCGTTGTCTTCGTCGGGTGTTTTCTGGCTGGTAGGGGTCTGAGGCAGTTGCGCAAAGACTGATGAAACCAGGCAGCACACAACGGTTGTGAACTTTACCCTTTTAATCATGAGATTCTTAGATAGGTTTTAGCAAAGTGAATAATTTATTTGTCGCCACAAATTTAAGCAAAAGAGTTTATTTCGCCACATGATAAACGGAAATATTTTATGAAACGATATGTTTAAGGTAACATATAATTATTTTTTTGCATTTCCCTTGGCAGTCTCGAAGAAAAGCTGTATTTTTGCGCCGCAAAATAACGAACGCTGGTACACAAGCCCAGCACATTACTCATCCGCCGGTACACAAGCCCGGCCAAAACTACTCAAACAAAACAATGAAACAAGGTATTCATCCCGACAACTATCGCCCCGTGGTGTTCAAGGACATGAGCAATGGCGACATGTTCCTGAGCCGTTCTACCGCCAAGACCACTGACACGGTGGAATTTGAAGGCGAGACTTATCCCGTAGTGAAGCTCGAAATCTCTTCCAGCTCGCACCCCTTCTACACGGGCAAGAGCAAGCTCGTCGACACCGCTGGTCGCGTCGACAAGTTCATGAGCCGCTACGCCAAGAGCCGCAAATAAGCTCCGGCTCTGCAAAAACGTTCAAGCAGGAAGTAAGCCCGACAGCTTATTTCCTGCTTTTGTTTTGTGCGCTCCGAAAGGGCGGCCTCTTCATTCCAAGCCCAGGCTCTGCCGCACACTCAGCGGAAACGGCCGTTTCTCCAGAGCCATCGGTGTGGTACCGCCGTGACGCGACTTCCAATTCTCAACCATTTTTTCTCCTTTTTCCCTTAACTTTTGCATGAAAGTCTCAAGGGTTTCGACCTTTTTCCCCTTAACTTTTGCATGAAAGTCCCAAGGGTTTCGACACTTTTCTCCTTAACTTTTGCATGAAAGTCCCAAGGGTTTCGGTCCCCTATCCCATCAGCTTTCAGACGATTCAGAATAAACAAGTTGCACCGTTTGCAAGAGCGGAGTGAGGAAGTCGGGAAAGAGCGGCTTACTCAAATCGCGTCCCGTTCCACCGGCGGACGACGGACTGCAGCCTGCCTTCCACGGCCCGCTTCTCTTCCATGGAAAGAAGTGCCGTCTGCAGCGTCAGTGTCAGCACGACATCGTCAGAAGAGAATGCCATCCGCACTGGATGGAATGCCTGCAAGGAGCGCTGGGCCTGCTCGAAGTCGGCCCGGAGGCTGTCGGGAGCATCGGCCTTCACGAATGCCGAGACGTCGGGAACGCTGAAAGCGACGGCGGCCTGGGACGGAAGCTCGCTCCAGTCGGGCCTCAGGAAACGCAGATGGCTGTCTTCCATGCGCAGGGCAGAGCCTTCTGCGCCCGTCTGCACCGTATGAACGAGGCACAAGACGGCAGTGCTGTCGGACGTCGGCAGGAGTTTCATCTCCAACAGAGCTGCGCTGCTGGTGCGGAAGCGCAAGTAGTCCTTCGTCAGTGCCTCCAACGTCACATACTCGCCGATGGCGTTGCGCACGCGGGCCTCCATCTGGTTCTCTATGAAGTCGATACAGTCCAAGCGGTTGTTCTTGCTGACCATGGGCAGGACGCTGTCCGGCATCGCAGCAAAGACATCGCGCATCAGAGGTTGTTGTGCGCTGGCGGCGAGGGAAGAGAGGGCGACGAGGAGGGAGAGAGTGAACTGTTTCATTGGAAAGACGCTTATAAAGATGAGAGGGACTGTCAGATGGAACCCAGCCAGAGGAAGACCATGCTGAGGATGACGAAGGCGAGGTCGACGGCCTTGGACCACAGATTCTTCTCGCGGAAGACGAGGGCTCCGACAAAGAAGCTGACGAGCACACTGCCGCGACGTATCATGGAGACCACCGAGATAAGGGCTTCGGGCTGAGTGAGGGCATAGAAATAGACGAAGTCTGCTGCAGAGAGGAACAGAGAGATGAGGGGAATGGACCATCGCCACTGGAAGACGGCGCGCGCCTGTCCGCCCGTCGTCTGGCTGCGCCCGTGCGATGACGCTCCGAAGCACTGCATGACCAGCAGCACACCTGCCATCATGACAAACTGATAGAACAGGAAGTAACTCTGCACCACCATACGGTCCAGCCCGAGACCGTCTGCCTCTGCGGGCGCCAGCAGGAACTTATCATAGAGGGCACTGACGGCTCCGAAGAGCGCACCCAGGATGGCCAGCACGATCCAGCGGTTGTGACGGAAGTCGATGCCTTCTTTCTTTCCGCTGCGACGCAACAGGTAATAACCGGTGATGGCCAGCAGCACACCAATCCACTGATAGGTATTCAGGCACTCACCGAAGATGAGCAGCGCCCCCAGCAGCACCATGACCGGACGTGTGGCATTGATGGGGCCCACGATGGTGAGCGGCAGGTTCTTCATGGCGAAATAGCCGCAGAGCCACGAGGCCAGGACGATGAGCGCCTTCAGGATGACGTAGCGATGCACCTCCCACCCGCAGACAGGGACGTAGAGGACGGACGACGGAGAGAGTCTCCCCGAGGCCGACAGCAGGACGAGAGGCAGGAAGATGAGCGAGCTGAAGAGCGTGTTCAGCGTCAGCACATGCACGACGGAGTTCGCCCTCAAGGCCTGTTTCTTGAAGACATCGTAGAAGCCGAGCAGGGCGGCTGAGGTGAAAGCGAGGACTAACCACATAATCAATATTCCACATTAACGAGAAACAGCCCCCTGGCCGGCACACTGTCACCGGCCACGCTGCGGTCTTTCTTCTCGATGACTTGCCGGAAACCATCGAGCGTCAGCGTGCCGCGGCCCACCTCCATGAGTGTGCCGACGATGGCACGCACCATGTTGCGAAGGAAGCGGTCGGCAGTGATCTCAAAGCGCCACTCATCAGCATTCAACTGCACCCAGCGGGCCGAACTCACGTGGCAGATATTGGTCTTCGTGTCGGTGTTCAGCTTGGAGAAGCTGGTGAAGTCCAGGTATTCCGGCAAGAGGGCTGCGGCGCGGTTCATGGCCGCAAAGTCGGGCGTGCGCACCAGCCGCCAGGAATAGTTGCGCAGGAAAGGCGACTTACACGTGTGGACATAATAATGATACGTGCGGGCGACGGCCGAGAAACGCGCATGGGCGTCGTCGGCCACGGCATAGATGCGCTGCACGGCTATATCGTAAGGCAGGATGCCATTCAGGCGGAAGCACAGATAATCCTCGGCAGACTGCTGCTGTCCGCCCCTCACAGGAGGTAGCGGGAGCGGCGCCTGCACGTCGAAATGCGCCACCATCAGACGCGCATGGACCCCGGCATCGGTGCGTCCGGCTCCCGTAATCGCCGTCTCTTGCTGCAACAAAGTGGAGAGTGCGCGCTGCAACACGCCCTGGACGCTCTCGCCATTGGGCTGCACCTGCCAACCATGGTAGGCAGTGCCGTCGAAGGAAAGGTCGATGAAGTAGCGCAAGGGAGTAGAGAGTGGGGAATGAAGAGTGAAGAAAGAGGAATGAAGAGTGAAGGATGAAGATTACCTGACGATGTGCTTTGTGACGTGACTGCCGCGGCGAAGGATATAGATTCCCGGCCGATTCGGCACACGCGTACCGACATAGCGGCCATCGAAGGTGTAGACCAGCGTGGGCGCGGTCTCCTCGCTCATCCATTCCATCGTCGGCACGGGCACGACGAGCAGACCGTAATCACTCATCTGGACATCATCGAGGTTGACACGCTTTCCGGAAGCTCCCCCTGCCGTGAAACGCAGGCGGATATCGCCCTGGCGGTCAATCTTATAGCCATAACGGTCCCACGTGCCCTTGTCGAAGGCGAGGTCGCTGACCACGGGCGTCCACGACACGCCGCTGTCCAGACTGTAGCTGACGGTCAGTGTCGTCCCCTCATCTTTATTAAAGAGTCCCGCCCAGAACCACAGCGAGTCGCAGCCCAGGGGCTTATCCTCCTGCATCTCGGCCGTTCCGCCACACATGATACGCACCGAGCGGCTGTCGTTGCGGCGGTTGTCGCTGGCAATGATGCAGTCGTCGAAGTACCACAAGGCCGCCGAGCACTGCAGGGCCGCCGAGACGTACGAGCTCTTGCTGTTCAGTTCGAAGTTTTCAAAGAAGCCCCGGTTGTACTCCACGGTGGCATCGAGGGTCACCTCGATATCGCTCACGCCGTCGGCCGAGAGCGTCAGCAGCCCCTCGTAACGGCCTTCATCGGGTACGCCCGCGAGGCGCACCTGGAATGTGGTGTCCATCGTCGTCTTAGGCAGCTGCATCGTATGCTGCGACAGCCATGTCTCGCCGTCCAGACAGAACTCGAAGGGTGCCGTGCACGTCATCGTTACTCCGCTGTTGGCCGCCGGGAGATACTTGACCGAGAGGGTGACGGGCAGCGATGCGGAAGCCACATCGGGCATACCGGAGAAGAGCAGATAGGTGGAGGGCACAGTGAAGCTGGGCGTCATGGCCGGCATGTCCACCTGCACCTCGTTGCTCACGAGGGTGCCGTCGGCGTTGGAGACGGTGTAATAGTAGGTCTTGGAGGCCGAGAGGCCCGCGTTGACGACATAGAACGTGTCGGCCACTGCGAAGGGTGAGCCTTTGACGGCAGAGAGGCTGCCGTTCTTGGCCTTGGTATAGACATTGAGGGTGTATGCCTCGCCCTGGGGCAAGTGCATATCCATCCACGAGGCCGTGAATCTTTTGACATACTGCGAGCAGGTGATGTCGCGGGGGCCGAAGGCCGGGATGCCTTCCATCATCGTCATTCGCAGCGGCACGTGCTGCTCGAAACCGTCGCCACAGGCGAGCACCAGCGTCGCCTCGTACGTGCCAGCCTCAGTAGCAGTGCTGGTGAGGGCCAGTTGCGCGCCGGCCTCGATCTCTTCGGGTGTAAGCTCGGCGTCCTCCATCGCAAAGCCATCGCCCACGATGGTGGCACGAAGGCCCTCGGCAAGATTGCGCCCGCGCACGCTGACGGAACGCTGCAAGCCGAGGCTGAGGGCCTGCAGACCGAAGTCGACCGTGCGCCCCTCGGCAGGCACAAACAGCTCGGGCGCAGTGGATTCCGGGTCGAGATAGAACGTCTCGCCCACCTGTTCGCCCCACATATATTCTTCCAGGCCGGGCCAGTCGACGAAGGGATTGCGGTTGCCCTGGATGGCGGCGATAGCGTCATTGCGGGCCCGCTCGATGTCGTCCACGGGATCAGCCGCGGCCCACTCCATCATCAGCTGATAGACCCAGGGGCGCATGGTCTGCCACGAGTGGGGGTCCACCGTGAGCAGTCCGTCCTTGGTCTGCCATTCGTCGGACATGTGCTGATAGGTCGTAGCCATATAGAAATAGGTACGCGCGAAGTCGCCTTTCCATTCGTCGGCGGGCTCCCACGCCGTGATGAGCGAGTCGGGCCGATAGCTGTCCGAGATGCCTACGCGGGTGACATCGTTGTCGAAAGCCGTGCGCCCCGAGACTATGCCGATGGGGTTGTTGCTCTTCTGCCCGTTGGCATCGCGGTCAGCGGGATAGAGGTTGAAGAGGTCGCAGTAGGCATTGTTCACGGTGTGTCCCCACCATGAGTTGGCCCAGATGTGCTCGATGTTCATGCCATCGACGGCCTTGTTGCCGTTGAAGCGCCGCACCTGATGGCTGTAGCGGTCGCGCACGGTGCCGTCGCCCATGTCGTCGGCAGCGGCAAAGCCGGCCCACGTGCGCCCCTCGCCCCCGCCATAGCCGAGAATGGTCTGCGGCTGGATGAGGTTGTGCAGGGCCGTCTTCAGTTCCGCCTCACTCAGTCCTTGCACTGCGCGAATGTAGTCTGTCTGCGCCACAGGCTGGGCAGACAACACGGCGGGAAGCAGGGAAAGGATGAGAAGGATTCGTTTCATAAGCGCGTCGATTGGTTATTTGACCATATACTTACGGACGGTGCGGCCGCGACGGACGACGTAGGTGCCTCGGCGTGCAGGGATTTTACGTCCCATATACTTGCCGTCTGCGGAGAAGACCTTCAGCGAGTCGGGCAAGAGGCTGAACGACTGCACGCTCACCACGGTCTCCGGCTCGGCAGCCTTCACGGTGACGTCGATGCTGCTGATGCGGGACTGTGCGCTGGCCGTGCAGATGAAGGGATTCATGCTGCCCGTCCATGAGAGTTCGGAGCCATCGAAGCTCAAGGTCTTTCCGTCAATGACAATCTCGCCTTTTTTGTCGCCGGCATGGAAGGTCACGCCTGTGATTTCGGCTCCTTCGATGATGAAGACCGACTTGTCGTAGAAGCGGAGCTCGCCATACTTGCTGACGTCCACGGGTTCCACGCCGGATGTTGCCTTGAAGTAGCTCAGCGTTAATCCGTTGGCCGTGGCGGTATATCCTTTTCCATACGTCGCGTGGGTGGCTCCTTTCCAAGTCAGTTCGGCGAAGACAATGGTGCCGGAGCCTGCTTCAGGATTCACTTCCGGGTCGCCGGGCTGCGGGTCGGGGTCGTCTCCGGGCTGCGGGTCGGGGTCATCGCCGGGCTGCGGGTCGGGGTTCTCCACGGTCGACTGCCCGTGAGGCTGGTTGATGTCGAAGACATAGCTGACGCTGTCGCCCCATACATATTCGCACAGGGAGGGATAGTCGACGAAGGGATTGCGGTTCTCCTGCTTCGTGTATGCAGAATCGTTGCGGGCTTTCTCCACCTGGTCCACAGGGTCTTGCTTGGCCCAGCGAAGCAGCATCTTCAGCGCCCAGTCCTTCAGACCCGGGTATTTCTTGCCGTCGAAGAACTGCGAGGCACTGCCACCGGTCCAGTTCGGATGCAGGTTCTCGTAGCAAGCCAGCACATAGAAATAGATGCGGGCGATGTCACCCTTGATCTCATCGTTGGGCTCGAAGCACTGTCCGCTGTAGCCGCTGACGGTGCAGGCTCCCACCTTGCTGTATCCGTTGGCAGACGTATAGGACTCGCCCCGGTTCTCACCGAAAGGATAGTTTCCTCGGCGGTTGTTGACATAGCCGTCGGAGGGCACCACCTGAAAGAGGTCGCTCTTCATTTCGCCACTTCCGAACCAGCTCTGTGGCACCAGATGTTCACGGTTGTAGCCGTCGCCCTCTCCTTTATAGGAATGGTTCTCAGCCGGTCCGCCAATCACGTATCTGGTGGCGTTGGAATACCAGTCGCGCAGGTAACCATCGGCACGCTTGTCGGTATCGTGATAGGCTTCCAGCAGTCCATCATAGCCTATGTTCGTATGCTTGGCTATCACACTGTGCAACGCTGTCTTCAGGTCGGCAGCTTTCTTGCCATTGGCCTTGGCATAGTACTTCTTGAGGTCAAACGTCTTAATATCGGCGGCAAACGTCTGACAGACAGGAGTCAGCGAGAACAGGAATGCGGCAAAAGCCACGAAAAGTACACGTCTCTTCATGTGATTCTATTGTTTATCTGCGACAAAGGTAATGCAAAAAGGCTGAACAGCCAAAAGTTTTTGTCAAAAAAAGGGTTCAGTGCCCGTTTGGATGGCAAGTCTGCGGGAGAACATCCGGCCACGGATATTTGCACACCCGACAGGCAAGCGGGCGCCGTCGGCGGCAGGCGCAAATGTCTTTTCTTTACGCTCTGCCGTGAGCCGGTGAAGACAGGCGTTTCAATTTGCCTTGAAAAATGTGCAAAAGTGTCTTGACTTTTGCGCGAAACTCAAGGGAGTTTTACCGAAATTCCTTAACGTTTTTGAGCAAAACTGCAGGCACTTTCGGCGAAAACTTAAGAGACTTTTCAGGCAGACCCCTTTCGGTCTGCTCCGAGACGCCCTGCACATTGCTCTGAGAGCCCGCAAACGGCCTCGCTGTCAAGGAGGGGGAAGAGACGCTACCCGCAGGCAGGTGCCAGCCCACTCCCCTCCCCTTTCGGACAGCCTGAACAGAGAAAGAGGCTGCGCCCTTTGCTTCCGGACGCAGCCTCTTGGCAGGATGTCCGCCCGTTGCGGGCGGGAAAAGACGTTTACTTCACCACCTTCTTGCCGCCGACGATATAGAGGCCGTGGCGGGTGATGGCGGGAACGCGCTGACCGGCAATGGTGTAGATGTCACCTTCGGCAGCATCGGCCTTCACCACGCTGACAGCAGCGGGCTTGAGGCTGAGGATGGAGCTGCCCGTGGTGAACTCGAGCGTCTCGCCCTTGAAGTTGACAATCTGACCGCAGACAATCACGTGGTCACCGACAGCGAGGGCATCTTCGGACTCGAACCTGGCTCCATTCACACCACGACCGCGGTAGACGAGCAGTTGCTGGTCGGTGGTGCCGTCATCAGAAATGTAATAGGTGGCGTTGCCGTACTGGGTATTGACTTCCGTGATTTCGGAGACAATTCCTTTCACAAAGACGTTTTGAGGACTCTTCGTGCTGGCATCGAGCCCTGCCGCAAGTACAAGTGCATGTTCTACTAACAGCGGAGAATAGACTGTGCTTTCCCATTCGCCCATTCCAGGCTGAGGCTGCGGCTCTGGCGTATCGCCGCCAGCGGTCTTGCCATTGAGGCTATATAGATAGTTTTGTCTGGAAGCTGTCTCTGGGGTTCCATTATAATTGATCAGTTTTCCGCAGACGATGACATCATCACCGAGTGCAATCTGCGTGTCACCCTCCACCCACGCACGATTGCCGAGGTAGTAGGTGTTGTAAATCTGGAACTGTTGGTCGGTCGTACCATCGTCGGAGATCCAAAAAGTAGCAGTGCCGTACTGAACGCTGAAACTATACTTAATTTGTGAGATTTTACCCTTTACATAGTACTCCTTCTCAGTAATCTGACCAGATTCCAGTTCAGAAGCTACCACACTGGCTGCTACAGAATTGTAGGGATTGGCCAGCGTACCGTCGCCCATTCTTTCTTTAGGTGTAGGATCAACGGGGTCTTCGCCAGGACCCTCGCCACTGTTGCCCAAAGATACGACGATTTTCTTTATTTGCGTATTCGCAGCAATGGTAATGACGACCGAGGAAGCATTGCCTGTCCACTTCCCTGTTTCCAAACTTCCGACGTTTGAGGAATTGCCATCGTTCCACTTGGCGACTTCAAAAGCGATGGACGAAATCAACTCACCGGAAGAAGCAATTGTCAATGTGCCACCATACATTCGTAGTGATCCATACCACATACGATTAGCAGTATGCCCCTCAGAAGGTGACACTGTAATGGTGACAGGCCCCGAAGTGAGAGACGTTGCTTCATAGAAATCTCCTTCATTCGATTCATTCGTGGAGAAACCCGTGAAACCAAAAAGGGAATAAGCATCCTCACCTGTGAAGTCAAATGTCACCTGTGCCTGTGCCAACGTGCAGACAGTCAGCATGGCAAGAAGCATAGAGTAGAATTTTCTCATACACTGAATAAGATTAAGGGTTGTTTGAAATAATGATTGTACGCTGCAAAGGTACGTCTTTCCCGCCGAACGGCAAAGATTTCCCGCACTTTTTCATCGGGTGAGGCTCAAAAAATGCGATATAAAAACAGGGCGCTACTCTCACGAGCTGCGCCCTGCTTCTGTCTGCGACACTACGCAGACCCAATCAACTAATCAATCTAAAAATACCATGAAATCAATTATCTAAGGTTAAGTGGATTGCTTGTTCAGATGCTTTTCCAGGAATGCGGCTTCAGAACTCTCCGCGGGGGCCGCCGAAACCGCCACCGCCACCGAAGCCTCCGTTACGCTGGCCGCCGAAGCCGCCACGTCCGCCCTGGCCGCCCTGACGGTTGCCGCCCTGACGCTGCAGGTTCCGCGGACGGAAGACACGCACCAGCTGCTGGGGCGTGAGCAGCGAGGAGAGCTCGGCGCAGTACTTCTTCTGAATGTCCAGGCGCAACTGGCTCTTCTGAATCTGGTCGGCCTGCGTCTCGAAGATCTTGTTCAGTCGGGCGGTGGCCTCGGCGTCGGTCAGGTCCTTGTCCTTCGTTCCGGCTTCGGAACGCTCATCGCGGTCCTCGGCACGAACGGCGGAGAGCTCTTCAAGGTAGCGCTTGTAGATGGCTTCGAACTTGGGCTTCTGCTCGTCGGTGAGCTTCAGGTCCTTTATCAGACGCTCTGTCTGGCGTGCCTGCATCTCGGCACGACGCTCCGAGCGAGCGCCTCTATCTTGTGCGTTTGTGTTGTGAATGCTGCCTGCTAATGCGGCAATGAATGTGAAAAGAAAAATATATGCTCTCATTGTAGGTTATCTTTTAAGTGTTATTACTTGGAGTGTGATCACATGGTTATGACACGCAGCCAAGGGAAGGGTTTAACCGACAATGAAAATTTTTATTTTCTTAACAAACGAACAAGGGAGGAGGGAGGACAGAAAAAGAGGGGAAGGAAGGGAAGGGCTCAACGCACGGTGATGTGGAAGCAGCCCTGCTTCACCTCGTACTTCACCCAGCAACGGCCCTCGGCACGGGCATCACGCAGCACTTCGCAGAGGATGTACTTGAGCGAATCGCTGCGCACGGCGCGGCGGGCAGGCTCGCCCGGAGGGGAGACGGTGTGGTAGCGATTGTACGAGATGTCGAACGTGGTGCCGAAGCGATGGCAGCTCTGCTCGGAGGCGTTGCCGTTGGTGCGGCGCAGACGGGCGACATCGGCCTCTGAGCGCAGCACGCTGGTCACGATGAGCGTGTGCAGGGGGATGCCTTTCACGGCCAGGGAGTCCAGGAAACGACGGCTGATGTGCTCGAGCAGCGCACTCGCACGAGGCACCAGATAGGGGATGCTGTGGCTCATGGCGGCGTCCATCTCATAATAAGGATTGAAAGCCACGCAAAGCAGTTCTTTCTTGCGATGCTCGGCCTCGACACGGTTGCGCACCGGCCGGACGCCATGCTGGCGGGCCGACGGATACTGCACTTCCTGCAGGTCGGGGAAGCAGTCGGCATAGGAATGCACGCCCCTGATGGGGTGACGATAGGAGAAATCGAGGGCGCCGGCGGCTGACGCCTCGGCCTCTGCGGCCACCGGACTGTCCGCTTCCGCCGGATTCTCTGCCCCGACAGGCTCCGAAGACGACTCGGCAACGGCCCCAGGCACCACCCCGGGATGGCACAGCCGCACACAAAAAAGCACCGCCACGGAAGCGATGACAAGATCGTTGAAAACCGTTTTTTTGAGTCGCATCAAAGAATTTCAAACACTAAAACGCTACAAAGGTATCACATTTTTTTCGATTTTCACGTACATTTCAACGGAATTCGTTAAATTTGCACCCAAATTAACAACATGACAGAAAAGCATCTGATTCTGGAAGACGCCGACCCGGCTATCTTTTATGGCGTGAACAACGTCAACATGCAAATGCTGAAGGCGCTTCATCCCAAGCTGCGCATCGTCGCTCGCGGCAATGTCATCAAAGTAATGGGCGACGAGGAGGAACTCTGTGCGTTCGAGGAACACATCGAGAAGCTTCAGGCACACTGCCACCAGTACAACAGCCTCAACGAGGAGGACATCCTGCACATCGTCAAAGGCGAGAAGACACAACGCGATGGCATCAGCGGTGCCATCGTCTTCAGCGTCACAGGCAAACCCATCACCGCCCGCAGCGAGAACCAGCAGCGCCTGGTGCAGGCGTTCGAGACGCACGACATGGTGTTCGCCATCGGACCGGCTGGCTCGGGAAAGACCTACACCAGCATCGCACTCGCCGTGCGTGCAATGAAGCAGAAGGAGGTGCGACGCATCATCCTCAGCCGACCGGCGGTGGAGGCGGGCGAGAAACTGGGCTTCCTGCCGGGCGACATGAAAGAGAAAATCGACCCCTATCTGCAGCCGCTCTACGACGCCCTCGAGGATATGATTCCGCGACAGAAACTGAACGAGATGATGGAGCAGAACATCATCCAGATAGCGCCACTGGCTTTCATGCGAGGGCGAACGCTGAACGATGCCGTCGTCATCCTCGACGAAGCGCAGAACACCACGCCTGCACAAATCAAGATGTTCCTCACGCGCATGGGCATGAATACTAAGATGATTATCACGGGCGACATGACGCAAATCGACCTGCCACGCCCTCAGAAGAGCGGACTGATCGAGGCGCTGAGCATCCTCGAAGACGTGAAAGGCATCGGCATCGTACGACTCAACCAGAAGGATATCGTACGCCACAAGCTGGTGACGAGAATCGTAAATGCGTACGAAGCGCATGAGAAACAGCTGCAGACATCGGACAGCGCGCCCACAGAACAAAGTACTATCTAACACACAAAAAAGCATACGATTATGGCAGAAAAACAGCTTCCATCTGTAGTCACACAGACCTCTTTCCACTTTCCCGGTCAGCACAGCGTCTACCATGGGAAGGTACGCGATGTGTACAATATCGACGACGACTTGATGGTCATGGTCGCCACCGACCGCATCTCGGCCTTCGACGTCGTGCTGCCCAAAGGCATTCCCTTCAAAGGGCAGGTCCTCAACCAGATTGCCGCGTCGTTCCTCGATGCCACAGCCGACATCGTGCCTAACTGGAAACTGGCTACGCCCGACCCCATGGTCACCGTGGGACTGAAAGCTGAAGGCTTCCGCGTGGAGATGATCATCCGCGGTTACCTCACAGGCTCGGCCTGGCGCGAGTACAAAGCCGGCTGCCGCGAGCTGTGCGGCGTGCGTCTGCCCGAAGGGATGCGCGAGAACGAGCGGTTCCCCGAGCCCATCATCACCCCGACCACCAAGGCCGACGAAGGACATGACGAGAACATCTCACGCGAAGAAATCATACGTCAGGGCATCGTCAGCGCCGAGGACTACGAGGTCATGGAGCGCTACACACGGGCTCTCTTCCAGCGTGGCTCAGAGATGGCTGCCAAGAAAGGCCTCATCCTCGTCGACACCAAATATGAGTTTGGCAAGCGCGACGGCAAAGTCATCCTCATCGACGAGATACATACGCCCGACAGCAGCCGCTATTTCTACGCCGAAGGCTATGAGGAGCGCTTTGCCAAGGGAGAGCCTCAGCGACAGCTCTCAAAGGAATTTGTACGCCAATGGCTCATCGACCATAACTTCATGAACCGCCCAGGCGACATCATGCCCGAACTCTCCGACGACTTCGTGCGCAGCATCAGCGACCGCTACATCGAGCTCTACGAGCACATCACCGGAACATCATTCGTCAAAGAAGAGACCTCCGAGGATGTCGCAGCCCGCATCGAGCGCAACGTAGCCGCCTGGCTCTCTGCCAATCACCGAATCCCCGATAGCGCCCGGCCCGCCTATCACTGAATCCCGATAGCGCCCGGCGATTTCGTCGCCGAGAAAAAAACAGCCCTCCATGCTCCACTACCAAGAAGCCATCACACCCTACCCCGTCGCTGCCGGCCCGAAGCGCCAGCAGGTGGAAACGATGTTCAACCGCATCGCCCCCACCTACGACCGCCTCAACCACTCCCTCTCACTTGGCATCGACCGCCGCTGGAGGCGTAAAGCCATCGATGCCCTGCGGCCGTTCGAGCCCGAGACCATCCTCGACATCGCCACGGGAACAGGAGACTTCGCCATCCTCGCCGCACAGCAACTCGACCCTGCGCGCATCATCGGCGTGGACATCAGCGAAGGAATGATGGATGTGGCGCGTGAGAAAGTCAAAGCGGCCGGACTCGAGTCGACAATCTTCTTCATGAAAGACGACTCCACCGACCTCTCCTTCGACGACGAGACCTTCGATGCCGTCACCGTAGCCTACGGCGCACGCAACTTCGACGACCTCGAGGCGGGACTCTCGGAAATGTGCCGCGTGCTCGTCAAGGGCGGCCATCTCATGCTGGTCGAACTGACGACACCACCACGTGCACCCATGAAGCAGCTGTTCCACTTCTATGCCCACACGCTGATGCCGCTCATCGGGCGCATCGTCAGCCATGACGACAGCGCATACACCTATCTGCCACGCACCATGGCGGCCTTCCCGCAAGCCGAGGTGCTTGTGCCGTTGCTGCGCCACTGCGGCTTCAGCGACGTACAGTTCAAACGTTTCACCTTCGGTCTCAGCACCATGTATCTGGCTACCAAATGAAGCAATACGGTCTTTTGGGCTACCCCCTCGGTCATTCTTTCTCGCGCGCGTACTTTAATAATAAGTTCGCACGCGAAGGAATCCATGCAGAGTATCTCAACTTTGAGTTACCCTCTGCCGACCTTCTTCCGCAGGTCATCCGGGAACACCCTACGCTGTGCGGCCTCAACGTCACCATTCCCCACAAGCAGGCGGTCATTCCCTTCCTCGATGATCTCTCTGCCGAAGCGCGTGCCATCGGCGCGGTCAATGTCATCAGGATTGAGAGGACAGACGAAGCTGCCAAACCGTACCTCCTGAAAGGTTTCAATTCCGACATCATCGGCTTCACGGACAGCATCCGTCCGCTCCTCCAGCCCCATCACAAGAAAGCCCTCGTTCTCGGCACGGGCGGCGCCTCAAAAGCCATCTGTGTCGGCCTCGACCACCTCGGCATCTCATGGCGGTATGTCAGTCGCCAGCATTCTTCACAGACGGCAGCATCCCCTTCCGCCGTGGGCGCCACGCCTTCTTCCCCCCACCCCACCGCAGCCATTGCGCCCGCGTCGTCCGGCGCCATCGCCTCGGCCCTCACCTATGCCGACCTCACACCGGCTCTCCTCGCCGAATACACCGTCATCGTCAACTGTACCCCCCTCGGTATGTTCCCGAAGGTCGATGCCTGTCCCACCATCCCCTACGAGGCCCTCACCCTGCAGCACCTCCTCTACGACCTCGTCTACAACCCTGAGGAGACACTCTTCCTCAAGCGAGGACGCGAACACGGCGCTGCCGTCAAGGGCGGTCTCGAAATGCTTCAACGCCAGGCGCTGGCCAGCTGGGAGTTCTGGAACGGAAGAGATTAAAGCCTGTTAAAAAAGGTCACCTTTCGCACCAACGACACATGAAGGACAAAAAAACGAACGATATGAGAAAAGTCCTGCTCATCCTTTACAGTTTGTTCGTGGCCGTAGCACTCTACGCCGCCACCTACACGCCCGACAACCTGCCCGTCCCCTATCTGGAGGACAAGACGCAGTATGTCTCCAACCCCGACGGCATTCTCTCGCAAGACGCTGTCGACTCCCTCAACACATGGCTGGGGCAGATGGAAGAGCGCCATGGCGTGCAGACCGTCCTCGCCGTCGTCGAACACATCGACGCCGCCGACACCTATGACTTCTGCATGAAACTCGGCCTCAAATACGGCATAGGCTCCAAGGAAAAGAACACGGGACTCATCATCCTTCTCTCCACCGGCGACCGTGCCTACACCATACTCACGGGCCGCGGCCTCGAGGGCACACTACCCGACGCCATCTGCAAACGCATCGAGAACCACCAGATGCTGCCAGCCCTGCGCGAAAGCGACTGGGACGAAGCGATGCTCGCCACCGTTCGTGCCATCACGAAATATGTCGACGGCGACGACTCGCTGGTCGGTGACTCCGACTTCGAACACAACGATGGTGACGGCACAGCCCTCACTCTGTTCCTCCTCTTCCTGGCCGGAGCGCTCGGACTAACTATCTACGCCGTCTGGAAGGACAAGCGCATGAAATCATACTGCCCCAGCTGCCACCAATATAAGATGAAGAAGATTGCCGGCCGAACCACCAAGAACAAACTCCTGGGCATCCGCAGCCACCACGACACCTATCAGTGTACGAATTGCTCTTTCATCAAGGAACTGCATTGGGACGAAGACCTCCATTCCACGGGCGGTGCCGCCGCTGCTGGCGGTGCACTTGGAGGCAGTTTCTTCGGCAGCGGAGGCAGCGGCGGCTTCAGCGGCGGCTCCTTCGGCGGTGGCTCCTTCGGCGGTGGCGGTGCCAGCGGAAGATTCTGACTCTGATGAATTCACATAACACCTATTAATCACAACCACTATGAAAAAGATTCAAAGCATTTTCATTGCCATCATGGCAGTATTCAGCCTCAGCAGCTGCACGTACAACAAGCTCGTCGAGCAGGAAGAAGCCGTCACCCGTGCCTGGGCTGACGTGGAGACACAGTATCAGCGCCGTGCCGACCTCATCCCCAACATCGTCAACACCGTCAAGGGCTATGCCGCCCATGAGAGCGAGACGCTGGAAGCGGTCATCAACGCCCGCAGCAAGGCCACACAAATCACCATCGACCCCACCAACGCCACACCAGAACAAATTGCAGCCTTCCAGGCAGCACAGGGTGAGATCAGCCAGGCTCTCGGACGACTGCTCGCCGTCTCTGAGAACTATCCCGACCTGAAAGCTAACGAGCAATTCAGCGAACTGCAGGCACAGCTCGAAGGCACGGAGAACCGCATCGCCGAGTCACGACGGCTCTACAACGAAACCGTGCAGACCTACAACGTCAGTGTGCGCCGCTTCCCCAACAATATCTGGGCGATGATCTTCGGCTTCGAGAAGAAGGCCATGTTTACGGCAGAGGCCGGAGCAGAGAAAGCGCCTGAGGTGCAATTCTGACACGATATCCAACACCTGCATCACTATGAAGAAATTCCTTTTATGCGCGCTCGCAGCTATCGTGACGGTCGCAGCCTTCACATCCTGTGAAAAAGAAGAGGACATCGCTCTGACCATGTCCGGCGTCTGGGAGACGACTGACGTCCTGTTCCCGCGTACCTACAAGGGACAGACGATGAACCCCGTGAAGACCGTTATCGTGTTCGACCACGACCGCGACCGTGCAACGGTCGGCACCGGCTATGCCGTCGAATACTTCGACAACCCTGAGCTGCCCGTCGCTTACCATCACATCCGCTGGGAGACATGGACACGCACCTCCTCCGGCGAAGTGGGCATAGAGATAGACTACAGCGAGACGGGCGACATCTTTAAGACCATCGAACCCGACTACGACCTCAACGACAGGGACTTCTACGGCCTGTGCACCATCAATCAAGTACCGGGCACACAGGCGTTCCGCTTCACCAGAGGCACTGCACCGGACGTCAGCAACGTCAAGATCTGGGGTTACAACGAGCTGATACCTACCTGGCATCCTGTAAGCTACGAAGGCAAGCTCGACGTGCGACGCACCTACCAAAGCCAGACGTACCAGCCCACGAATGTCGTCATCACCTTCGACGTCGATCCGCAGTTCAACAGCAACCTCTACGGCTACGACAAGGCCTATGTCCGCGAGGACTACACCGATGCGCCCTGGGGCACCTACCTCGCTGACAGCGTCCGCCACTGGAGCTTCTACAAGGACAACAAAGAGATGCGAATCTATCTTTACAACAGTGAAGAGAGTTGGGGCGACTACCAGATGTGGAATGTCGTCGCCACGGCCGACTCCCTCGTGGGCGACTTCTTCGTGGACACCAACAAATTCACTCACTTCAACCTGAAGCGCATCGCCAACCCCGATTGGAGTGCTATCAAGCAATGGGGTATTGTCAACCGCATGAAATAGAACGAATGAATAACAACCGCTACATGCAGCGTGGCGTCTCTGCCGCAAAGGAGGACGTCCACGCTGCTATCAAAAACATCGACAAGGGCATCTTCCCGCAGGCTTTCTGCAAGATCATCCCCGACATCCTCGGCGGCGACCCGGAGTACTGCAACATCATGCACGCCGACGGCGCCGGCACCAAGAGCAGTCTCGCCTATGCCTATTGGCGCGAGACGGGCGACCTCAGCGTGTGGAAAGGCATCGCACAAGATGCGCTCATCATGAACACCGACGACTTGCTGTGCGTGGGAGCCGTGGACAACATCCTCGTCTCCAGCACCATCGGGCGCAACAAGATGCTCATCCCCGGCGAAGTCATCTCCGCCATCATCAATGGCACCGACGAACTGCTGGCCGAGCTGCGCGAGATGGGCATCGGCATCTATGCCACGGGCGGCGAGACAGCCGACGTGGGCGACCTCGTCCGCACCATCATCGTGGACAGCACCGTCACCTGCCGCATGCGCCGCGCCGATGTCATCGATAATGCCAACATACGACCGGGCGACGTCATCGTGGGCCTCGCCAGCTTCGGACAGGCCACCTACGAGAAGGAATACAATGGCGGTATGGGCAGCAACGGCCTCACCTCCGCCCGCCACGATGTCTTCGCCAAGTACCTCGCCGAGAAATATCCCGAGACCTACGACCACGCCGTGCCAGAAGAACTGGTGTATAGCGGACATTACCGCCTTGACAGTGCTGTCGACGGCTTCACCGCTGACACCCCTCTCACCGTAGGTCGCCTCGTCCTCTCCCCCACCCGCACCTATGCTCCCGTCGTGCGTCGTCTTCTCGATGCACTGCGTCCGCGCATCCACGGCATGGTGCACTGCACAGGCGGTGCACAGACGAAGGTGTTGCACTTCGTGGGCGAGAACTGCCGCGTCGTCAAGGACAACATGTTCCCCGTGCCGCCCCTCTTCCGCATCATCGCCGAGGAGAGCGGTGCCGACTGGAGTGAGATGTACAAGGTCTTCAACTGCGGTCACCGCCTGGAGGTCTACGTCCGTCCCGAAGATGCCGAGCAGGTCATCGCCATCTCCAAGAGTTTCAACATCGACGCGCAAGTCATCGGCCACATCGAAGAAGGACCGCGCTCGCTCACCATCCGTAGCGAATTCGGCGAGTTCAAATACTGACGAGCGTCGTCACGCCCGCAAGTCCTGCGATTTAAAGAAACACTTCATGAGGAAACCTTTCTTTCGAGTCTGTTGTACCATCATCGGACTGCTCTGCCTGGCTTTCATGATCTGTCTCCTCATCGACAATTGGGCAGACAGCAGCCTGATCGATAAGGCCATCACCACCCTCGCCATCCTGGGTTGGGTGGGCATTAGCTACGACCTCTTCACCCTCAAATACCGCTGGCTGCGCCGCATCGTGGGCGAAGAGTGACAGAAGGATTACGCATGAAGGGTAACAGGGAAGATGGAAACACCGAAGAGGTCGACCGTGCACAGCATGAAACGCCGCAGTTTCACGCATGAATACAGCTACAGCGGTTATTTCCACATCACCATCAGCGTGGCTGACGGCTTGCATCAGCCCTTGGGGCGTGTGTGCGGCGACATCCAAGCGGCTGACAGCGATGCCAATGCGCCGCATGTGGAACTGACGCCTTTGGGGCGCATGGTGCAGCAGGAGCTGTTAGAGAGCATCACTCGCCACTACCCGATGCTGGAGGTGGATGAATATGTGATTATGCCAGAGCATCTTCACATTCTTCTGCACGCCAAGCGCGATATCTTTTCCAACAGCGGCAAGCGCACGCATCTCGGGCGCGTCATCGCCGGCTTCAAACAGGGCTGCAACCGCCGCTATTGGGAAATGACAGGCCGCATACCGCCTTTAGCGCCAAGCAGCACAGCGAGGCAGGAGAATGACCCGGCGACAAAATCGCCGGGCGCCATCGGAGGCGAGGAGGGAGAGACTACCGACAACAGCAACCCGGAGACAAAATCGCCGGGCGCCATCGGAGGCAAGGAGAGAAAAGCTGCCGACAACAGCAACCCGGAGACAAAATCGCCGGGCGCCATCGGAGGCGAGGAGGGAGAGACTACCGACAACAGCAACCCGGAGACAAAATCGCCGGGCGCCATCGGAGGCAAGGAGAGAAAAGCTGCCGACAACAGCAACTCGGAGACAAAATCGCCAGGCGCCATCGGGGACGCGGAGAGAAGGAACAATACAGGAGGAAGAGACAATGCGGAGGGAGAAGGGAACAATACAGGAGGAAGAGACAATGCGGAGGGAGAAGGGAACAATGCAGGAGGGAGAGTGCAAAAGGACATGGGGAGAGTGCTCAACGATTTTGTCGTTGAGCGCCGATCAGCAGCTGGCACCCCACTGCCTTCCCTCTTCGATTCCGGCTACTGTGATGTCATCCCTGTCGATGAAAAACAACTGACGACGCAACGCACCTATATCCGCAACAACCCGCGCAGCCGCCTCATGCGCACTACCAACCGAACGCTGCTGATGCCGCGGCATGGCGGCATCGACACAGCCGTCAGCCTGTCTGCCATGTGCGGTTTCCTGCGGCGCGTCTGTCCTGCGACCCTCTTTACCCCAGACATCTGGCAAAAGCTGCAACCACGTTTCCTCACGGAAAACGGACACATCAGCTGCGACAGCTATGGCAACCGCGAGCTGCTGACAAGACGCCTGCTCCCCGTCGTCTGCCACCGCAAGGACGCCGCCCTGTTCCCTACCCAGAAGGCACGCTGTCTGGAAGCCGCTGCGCAAGGCGCCATTCTCGTCTCGGCCCGCATCGCCCGCGGGGAACAAGAGATCATGGATACGGCTTTCTCCCTGGGCCATCCCATCCTGCTGATTGAAGACAACGGTTTCACCGAACGTTACCATCCGTCTGTCGAGCGACTCGACGCTTGTGCAGACAGCCGCCTTCTCCTCGTCACCCCCTGGCGGTTCCTGTTTCGGAAAAAAGACGAAGCCATCCACGCCCCCTTTTGCAAAGCGATGAACTGCATTGCGCAAGCGCTATGCAAGACCAAAGACGACTGGTGGAGCCAGCCGACGGACGTCCGCGGCTGAGGCCTCATCGGTCAAGAAAAGGGCAAGGAAAACCTCTATTTCGCCCGAAAAGCGAAAAAAGTGCGAAAAAACGATGGCCATATCAAAATAATATTGTACCTTTGCAGTCGCAAAACGAAAGATAGGAGCGTAGCTCAGTTGGTTCAGAGCGCTTCAGTCACATTGAAGAGGTCATCGGTTCGAGCCCGATCGTTCCTACAACCCACATGCGAGGCGGGCTTCCAGACAAGGAAGTCCGCCTTTTTTCTTTTCGACAACCGATTATCCACATTATACGAAATCATCATACATGGCCATAGAGAACAACGAACTGCTCGACCGTCTGGAAGGGCTGGTGGCCCGCTACGAGGAAGTGGGTACGCTCATCACCGACCCCGCCGTCATTGCCGACCAGCGGCGCTATGTGAAGCTGACAAAGGAATACAAAGACCTGGGCGCCATCGTCAAGAAGCGCGCCGAGTACGTGCAGGCGCTCACAACCATTGAGGACGCCAAGGAGCTGATTGCCACAGAGGACGATGCTGAGATGAAAGAGATGGCGCGCGAGGAACTCAACGCCGCTCAGGACAGCCTGCCCCAGCTGGAAGAAGACATCAAGCTGCTGCTCATCCCCGCCGACCCGGAAGACGACAAGAACGTCATCATGGAAATCCGCGGCGGCACAGGCGGCGACGAGGCAGCCCTCTTCGCGGGCGACCTCTTCCGCATGTACTCGAAATACTGCGAGACGAAAGGCTGGAAGATTGCCGTGTCGAGCTTCACCGAAGGTGCTGCCGGCGGCTACAAGGAGATTATCTTCTCGGTGACGGGCGAGAAGGTGTACGGCACGCTCAAATACGAGAGCGGCGTACACCGCGTGCAGCGCGTGCCGGCAACGGAGACGCAGGGGCGCGTGCACACCAGCGCCGCCACGGTCGCCGTGCTGCCCGAGGCGGAGGAGTTCGACGTGGAAATCAATGAAGGCGCCATCAAGTGGGACACCTTCCGCAGCCAGGGTGCCGGCGGACAGAACGTGAACAAGGTGGAGTCGGGCGTGCGTGCACGCTACATGTGGACCAACCCCAACACGGGCGAGACGGAGGAGATCCTCATCGAGTGTACCGAGACACGCGACCAGCCAAAGAATAAAGAGCGCGCGCTCGCACGCCTGCGAACCTTCATCTATGACAAGGAGCACCAGAAATACATCGACGACATCGCCGCCCGCCGCAAGACGATGGTCTCCACGGGCGACCGCTCGGCGAAGATCCGCACCTACAACTACCCGCAGGGACGCATCACCGACCACCGCATCAGCTACACCATCTACAACCTGGCCGCCTTCATGGACGGCGACATCCAGGAGTGCATCGACCGCCTCACCGTGGCCGAGAATGCAGAACGGCTGAAAGAAAGTACACTTTAACATAACACATTAACAACAAAAGAAACATGAAACGATTCCTACTCATTGCCCTGATGGCAACAACCCTGCCCGCCATGGCTCAGACACAGACAGAAGAGCCCGCTCGCGAGAAATCAGCCTGGACACTGAACACCAACGGATGGACCACCAACTACTTCACCATGGTCATCTACAACGTAGCGCAGCGCCTGGTGAAACACCTCACCACCGGCGGCAGTCCCGAAGACTCGCTCTGGGTGGAACGCATCGTCCCGAACGCCAGTCTGGTATTCCCCGTCGGCATGGGCAAAAGCGGTTTCGACGGCAACGACATCTACGGCCCCTACCACTACGCTTTCGGCACTCCGTTCAAGCAAATGGGCGACTACTGCATCGGCATCGACGCCTCGTGGAAGGACGCCCCGGTCGGCTTCTACGCAGGCGCCTATTTCAAGAGCCAGGAAGTCGTCTTCAGGGCCGAAGAGAAGAACCTTCGCGGCTACTACTTCCAGCCCCGTCTGGGCATCATGCTGGGTTCGAAGACGGATATCTTCGAGGCGGGAGCGTTCTACGACGTGGTGACGGGCTGCAGCGGTTCCGTGGCCAACACCAGCAAGAAGCAGCTCAAGGGCGGCTTCGGTCTGGACTTCGCCTACACCTTCACCAGCAAAAAGAATCACACCCTGCTCACCCTGCGCTTCTCGATGCCGCTGCATAACTTCTTCGACACAGACTATCCCGGCCTGGAGAACGTGAAGCGCAGAGTGGGCTACATCATGATCACCAACCGCATCTTCCTGTAAGAACAAACGACACACTGCGTATGACCAGACAACAACTTTTTGAGAACATCAAGCGGAAGCAGAGTTTCCTGTGCGTGGGGCTGGGCACCGACATGAAGAAGGTGCCGCAGCACCTGGTGGAGCGCGGCGAACGCGAGGCAGACTTTGACGTCCTCTTCGAGTTCAACAAGGCTATCATCGACGCCACAGCGCCCTACTGCATCGCCTACAAGCCCAACCTGGCCTTCTATGAGGCACACGGCGTGAAGGGATGGATGGCCTTCGAGAAGACGGTGCGCTACATCCGCGAGCAGCACCCCGACCAGTTCATCATCGCCGACGCCAAGCGCGGCGACATCGGCAACACGTCGAAACTCTACGCGCGAACCTTCTTCGAGGAGATGGACGTGGAAGCCAACAGCCTCTGGACAGCCACCACGCAAGCCGACTGGCTGACGCTGTCGCCCACACACGCCGAGGGAAGCTGTCGCCTGACAGTTACGGCAGCGGCCAATGACTGGATAGAGAAACGCGAGACTACCATTCAGCTCTCCTCCGCCAAGGGCGTCAGACGTATGATCACCGTGCAGCAGTTGGGTGGCGATATTCCCATACCCGACAACGCTGACAACGAGCGACCGCAGTTCGCAAGGAGAAAGAAACCTTGAAAAAATCCTTATAAGACTTTCCGCTATGAAAAAATCATTCTTGTCTCTCCTGCTGGCGTGCCTGCCGCTGTTGGTGAGCGCCAGCGTCAAGATCGGAAGTTTGTACTACAATCTTGAGGCCAGCGGAAAAACGGCTGAGGTAGCTGTTTATCCCGACGAAAGATATGCTGGCGATATCACCATACCGGCCGAGGTGACCTACGGGGGAACTACCTATCGTGTGACGGCTGTGGCCAGCCGCGCCTTCTGGAGTTGTACGGAACTCACGTCCCTCGTTCTGCCCGAGAGTGTGACATCCATCGGAAGCTATGCCTTCCAGTATTGCGAGAAGCTGTCCCGTGTGAACATCCCTTCGGGACTGACCAGAATCGAAAACGGCACCTTCTATGGTTGCAAGCGCTTGCCTTCTGCCATCATTCCCCAGGGCATTACCGTCATCGGGGAGGAGGCTTTCTGGGACTGCGGCGGCGTTCAGACGCTGGTGATTCCCGAGGGCGTGACCCAAATCGGCGCTTCGGCGTTCTTGGCCTGTACGCAGCTGACATCTCTGAAGATTCCCGCCAGCGTCGTCAGCATAGGGGAAAACGCCTTCGCCGACGAAGGAGCGCTGACCTCCATTGTGGTGGATGAGGACAACCGTTTCTACGATTCCCGCGACAGATGCAATGCGCTGATAGAGACGGCAACAAACACCTTGCTCACAGGGTGTATGAATACAATCATTCCGGAAGGCATTACTTCGTTGGCCGACAATTCTTTTGACGGATGCGTGCAGCTGAAAAGAATCACCATCCCACGCAGCGTGAAACGTATCGGAAGAGCGGCATTCGACAACTGTGTCAGTCTGGAATCTATCATCATTCCCGATGGTGTCGAGCAGCTTGGCGCATTTGCCTTTTTCTACTGCCAGAAACTAAAGAAACTGCACATCCCGGAAGGGGTGAAAGTCATCGAGGAATCCATCTGTCTGTACTGCGAGTCGCTGGAATCCGTGACCATACCCACCACGGCCACTACCGTCGAGGACAGCCCCTTCCCCGGCAATGTAAAGGACATTTACTGCTTTGCCGCCGTTCCTCCGAGGAGTACGTGGGGTAGCACCATCACTATCCAGCCCTATGAGGAAATCGACGGACGATACGTCTTCCCCGCCACGCTGCACGTGCCCGTAGCTTCGGTCGATGCCTATAAGACTTGCAGCGACGGATGGCAAGAATTCCAATCCATCATTCCGCTGACCACCGAAGAGACGGGCATACAGGAACGTACGGAACGCCGTCTCGCTCAGAGTGCCGAATGGTACACTATTGACGGAAGGGCGATTACCGGCCGCCCCACCTCTGCTGGAATCTTTATCCGCAAGGGCGCTGACGGGACGGTGAAGAAGTATTTCCATGAAAGATAATACATTTGTAGAAAAACAAGAGAATGTATATGAAACGAATCGTATTATCTTTATTGGCAATGGCCATCGGCTGGACGCTGACGGCACGAGTAACTACTCCCCTCGCCTCTAGGAGAGGGGCTGGGGGTGAGGCTGCAGGCTACCTCTTCGCCTATTTCGAGGGCGGCGGCGACCAGAACCTGATGGAACAGCTGCGGTTTGCCGTGAGCGAGGACGCACAGAACTGGTATGCGCTGAACGGGAACAAGCCCATCATAGCTTCCGACAGCATCAGCGAGAGCGGCGGCATCCGCGACCCGCATATCCTGCGCGGCGAGGACGGCGGCTACTATATCGTAGCAACAGACATGCACACCTTCGACCCGAAACAGGGCTGGGGCGCTAATCCGGGCATCGTGCTGATGAAGTCGAAGGACCTCGTGAACTGGACACATGCGAAGATCAACCTCGCGAAGGACTGGAGCAAGAACTTCAACGATGCCTACTGGGTGTGGGCTCCGCAGACCATCTACGACAAGAAGGCCAGAAAGTACATGATTTACTTCACCCTGCAGCGTAACGACCGTAAGACGCTCATCACTTATTACGCCTACGCCAACAGGGACTTCACCGCCTTCGAAAGCGAGCCGAAGGTGCTATTTGAGGCGAAGTACGGCTCGATAGACAATGACATCATCTACAAGGACGGCGTGTACCACCTCTTCTACAAGGGCAACACGAAGGACGCCAACGGCAAGGAAATCAAGAATGGCATCCAACGGGCAACGTCGAAAAAGTTGACGGGACCGTACAAGGAGGATTTCAAGTATCTGGATGCCTACGCCGGCACGAGGACGCACGTGGAGGGAAGCGGAGTGTTTAAGAGGGGAGAGGAATGGGTCTTGATGTACGACCTCTACAGCTCTGGTCGCTACGAGTTCCAGCGGTCGAAGGACTTGAAGACGTTCACGAAGGAGCCTGAGTCGTTCCGCAAGGACTTCTTCCCCCGTCACGGCACGGTGATGTCGGTGACTGCCGACGAACTGGAACGTCTGCAGCAGAAGTGGGGCTATGTGCTGACGCACGAGTTCGAGAGCACGGGCAACCCCATCATCCGCGGCAAGCACACCGCCGATCCCGCCGTACTCGTTGAGAACGATACCCTCTGGCTCTTTGCAGGACACGATGCCGCCGGCAACCAGTTGGGTTACGTGATGAAGGACTGGCTGGTCTATTCGACCACGGACATGAAGCACTGGACGGAGTATCCTTCGCCCTTGCGCATTGACGACTTCAAGTGGGCCGACAGCCATCAGGCCTACGCTGGACACGTGGTTGCTCGCGACGAAATGGTAAATGGTAAATCTGTAAATCGTAAATACTACTGGTATGTTTCCACCAACTGGTGCGGCATCGGCGTGGCCGTCAGCGATAAGATATACGGCCCCTACAAGGACGCACTCGGAAAACCGCTGCTCACCAACAAGGACTGCTTCGCATCGAAGCACAGCTGGGCATGCATCGACCCTGCCATCCTCATCGACAGCCTCCCCCCATCCCCCTCCGACAGAGGGGGAGCCGTAAAGACACAGGCTTATATCATCTGGGGCAACAAAGAGTGCTACTATGCCAAGCTAAAGGACAACATGATTGAAATCGATGGCGACATCCAGGAGTGCATCGACCGCCTCACGGTGGCCGAGAACGCTGAACGGCTGAAGGAATCGGCCCTCTAATCCCAAGAAATGATTTATAAAGATTGACGAACAGATTCACGGAGATTGACGGCCAATAATAACATTCACGTCCTCCGAAGTTAAGACGTCAATCGTCGTCAATCTAATCGTCAATCTACGAGAATAATATTCATACGAGAATCATACATAATGGACATAACAACAAGGATGTATATGAGGCAACGGACATTCTGGACGAGCACACTGGCAGCAGCCATTGCCGTCACCATCGCCTTCGGATTCGCCGCCTGCAACGAGGAACCCGAACAATCGAAGACAGAGGAACCGAAGACAGAGGAACCCGACACACCTACGGGCAAACTCAGCGAGGCCACCTTCCACCTCGACGCCAACACCGCTACGGCGGAGCATCCTGCCGTGGTCACGGCAGACAGCCCAGCCAACCTCAGCATGTCGCTGACCAGCACCTACACCGACCCGGACGGCAGCACCTTCGCCGCCGACGTCAAGGCCACCGTGCAGTTGACAACCCAGGACACCACCGTCAGCGCCGCCTCCATCGACGACCTGCTACGCATCAGCCAGAAGATTGGCGAGGACACCAGCACCACCCAGGGCGAGACCACCACCGTCACCACGCCGCAGACCTTCACCATAGGTGGACAGACAATCACCTTCGCCCTCTCCCGCGAGATGATTCTCCACAAGAACTCGCGCGGCGAGACCGTCACCATGCCCTACCTGCGTCTCGATGCCGCCAAGGCCGGCGACCCCGCCACCACCCCCGACGGCGAACCCAACGTCACCGTGCCCGACGATACCCCACGCATGGCCGCCAGCGTCCGACTGCGTCCCCTGCCGCAGACACGCGGCACCTACACCATCGGGCAGGCATACGCCGTCAGCGTACTCTTCACCGTGGAAGCACACACCGTCTATGCCCCCACCGACGACCACCGCACGCTCACCTTCCAGGTGGATTACACCGCCGTCGTGGAGAATACCCACGAATACCCAGACCCGCAGACCACCTTCGCCTACCACATCACGCCCGCCGCAGGCACTGCCAGCGCCGGCTCGCCCTACACGATGACGCTGGGCGCAGAGCAGATGACCCTTGACGTGGAGCAGCAGGTGGCCTACTCGTGGTTCGACCTCCAAGCATTAGAGCAGCGCACGGCCAACTACACGCCCTCTGCCAGCATTACCCTCACCATAGAGAAGGACACCGCGTTCGTGGATGGAATCAAGAAATTGCAAGGGCCGGACGCCCTTCCCGCTACGACGGCCTCCACCGGCGAGAACCCCATCACGAACCGAGGCGAGAAGGAGTTCACGTTCGGCGGGGAGCAGACCATCCGCATCAACTGGAACTTCAGCGCCTACCACACCGTGGACAACGACGGCAATTTCATCGCCCTGCCTCACGTAGCCATTGGCGAACCGGAGATTGTCTCTGTGAATATGAAGCGCAAAGAGGAAGACCATCCATACGGCGTAAATGCTTCCATCTATGAAATGACTGTGCGATTTAAGCAGGAGGTATATACCCAAAATGCGGCGGAGAACACCAGAAAAACAATTGAATATCTTGTGAAATATATTGCTGTTGAACAGATAAAACTGGTGAAGGTGACTTACCGTAAGGGCTGGAAATGGGAGCCTGCACATGACAATATTATCTTCGGTTATTATGCTTGTGTATATCGCGACCGGACCTACTCTAATGGTGAAACCGTAACGGATACGTATTGGGATTATGGGCATTTTGCGCATATGGATCCAAGTGTTGGCGTATTAGAACCAGTGGAATATGAATGGGATGGGGGAAAAATCACTTATTCAGCTGTTAATCAATACGATAATGATTCGACTGTTTTTACACGTTGGTGTTCTATTAGTGTTCCGGACTTGAGCAAACTAATAATAAGGGGGATTACCATTAATCGATACGCAAATGCACCACCGGGAACGTGGTCTGAGTATAAGGTTAGTCGTCTGGGAAGCCCTGCCCAAATTCCCCTGGATAATGTGGAAATTTGTGGGGCTGATAGTGTCAGCGATTTGCCAAGCGGATTCTATTTCTGGGGACCGGAATATCATGGCGTATATGTGGTATATTACGTAGAAAATGATATTTATTATCCTCTTCCATCTCACGTTTTTTTACGTCTTGAGATTGTTCTACGGATGCCGGATCAATTTATGGTGATAGATGGGCAGATGATAACGTTCCTTGAATTCCGCGGGGATCCGGTGGTTACCTCTAAAGAAGAGGATATTACTATGCCGAATGGTGCGCCGGGAAAAGTGTTTACACTGGAAGGAAGACAGCATTTCTTGGGCAAGGACTTCTACGTTGCAGCAATTGATACGGTGTATCAGCAGTCGCCCACACCCTACGCCGCCACCGACACACCCGCCACAACCACCCGCGACATCGCCACCCTCATCAGAGGCTACGCCGCCACAGCCGCCGACGCCTCCACCCGCAATCTCGCCGCGAGACAGGAATCCCCGCAAATGCCCGCACCCTACCTCCAGACGCCCTGCGTCGTCTATGGCAAGAGCCCGAACGGCACGACAAGGCCGCACCAGCCCGCACCCCTCTTCTTCCGTCCCCGCCACGACTACCGCGAATGCACCATCGGTCTCGTCCACGAGTACTACAACTGATCAAAATGACGGAAATAAGATGGAAAAAGATTGACGAACAGATTCACGGAGATTCACGTCAATAACAAATAACATTAACGTCCTCAAACCTTTAGACGTCAATCGTCATCAATCCAATCGTCAATCTACGAGAATAATATTTAAGATAGTAATACATCTATGACAGCTAACAACAATAATAAAATTTAAAAGGATTGACGAACAGATTCACGGAGATTCACGTCAATAACAAATAACATTCACGTCCTCTAAACTTTAGACGTCAATCGTCATCAATCCAATCGTCAATCTACGAGAATAATATTTAAGATAGTAATACATCTATGACAGCTAACAACAATAATAAAATTTAAAAGGATTGACGAACAGATTCACGGAGATTCACGTCAATAACAAATAACATTCACGTCCTCTAAACTTTAGACGTCAATCGTCATCAATCCAATCGTCAATCTACGAGAATAATATTTAAGATAGTAATACATCTATGACAGCTAACAACAATAATAAAA
>CAMVFC010000017.1 GCA_947166655.1 uncultured Prevotellaceae bacterium | reverse complement strand
TCACGTAGAGGACAGGCTTCATCTGTTTAATCTGTGTAATCCGTGGTTCTTTGAAAAGCCGAAACTTGAATTGATAATTAAAATTTAACCTATATGCAAAAGCCTGATTTGTCTTTTTGGAAACTGTGGAACTTGAGTTTCGGTTTCTTCGGCGTACAAATCGCATACGCCCTGCAGAGCAGTAACATCAGTCGGATCTTCCGCACGCTGGGTGCGGACCCGCACGACCTGAGTTATTTCTGGATCCTGCCTCCGCTGATGGGCATCCTCGTACAGCCCATCGTCGGTACGCTCAGCGACCGCACGTGGACACGTTTCGGACGGCGCATACCTTATTTATTTATCGGGGCCGCCGTCGCCGTGGCGGTGATGTGCCTGTTACCCAATTCGGGGTCGTTGGGACTAAGCCTCTCTGCCGTGATGATCTTCGGGCTGCTGATGCTTATGCTGCTCGATACGTCCATCAACATGGCTATGCAGCCATTCAAGATGCTGGTGGGCGACATGGTCAATGAACGTCAGAAGGCGAAGGCTTACAGCATCCAGTCGTTCCTCTGCAACGCGGGGTCGGTGGCCGGTTTCGTCTTCCCATTCTTTTTCACGTGGATCGGCATTCAGAACAAAGCCCCCGAGGGTGTGGTACCCGACTCTGTCATCTGGTCGTTCTACGTCGGCGCTGCCATCCTCATTCTCTGCGTCATCTACACCGTAACGAAAGTACGCGAGTGGCCCCCCCGGGAGTATCGTCTGTACAACCCGGTCGAGGAAGGCAAAGAGGAATCTTCCAACTGGCTCACCCTTCTTCGCCAGGCTCCGTCCACCTTTTGGAAGGTAGGTCTTGTCCAGTTCTTCTGTTGGGCCGCCCTGCTCTATATGTGGACCTACGTGGTAGATGCTGTCAGCGAGACCGTCTGGGGTACCACCGACCCCGTCACAGAGGCCTACCAGACGGCAGCCAACTGGACAGGCGTGCTGTATGCGATACAAGCCGTCAGCAGCGTCCTTTGGGCATTGGTGCTGCCACGTTTCCGCAGCACGAAGGTGGCCTACGCCGTCAGTCTGCTGTTGGGCGGCTTGGGCTTCGCACTCATCCCGTTCTGTCCGGGACAATACCTGCAGATCGTGCCTTTCCTGCTCATCGGTTGCGGGTGGGCAGCGATGTTGGCTATGCCCTTCACGTTTGTCACCAACGCCCTGCAAGGCTACGGACACATGGGAGCCTACCTGGGACTGTTCAACGGCACCATCTGCCTGCCTCAGATCATCGCAGCCCTGTGCGGCGGCAGCGTCCTCTCGCTCGTCGGTCACCACCAATCGACAATGATGATTGTCTCGGGCGTGTTGATGATTCTCGGCGCTCTCTGCGTCACTTTCATTCATGAGAAAAGCCCGGAGACAAGAAAAATCTCTTCAATGAATTTACTGAGAGACGCTATTCATGAAGATTGACGCTTAGATTGACGAAGATTGACGACGAATATATGACGACGAATATACGACGACGCAATAGTAAGGACATTTTTAGACGTCAATCAACGTCCGCTCGGCACTTGTGACGCTTGACACTTCAAGAATCTGAACGTCAATCTTTGCGAGAATACCAAAAAATAATCTGCGAAAATCCTTTCCTTTTCCAGAGAAAACGATTACCTTTGCGCACATCAACCCCACCTGATAACCTTTTAACCTTACGACTTCATTATGAACATCAGATTTGACATCGAATACCATACCGTTTATGGCGAAGATCTGTTTCTGAACGTGCTGGCCGGCGACAGCAGCCACACGCCCTACGCCATGCACACCCACGACGGCATCATCTGGTCGGTGGAACTGCAAGTGGAAAAACCTATTGACTACTACTACACCGTGACATGGCAAGGGCGCGAGAAGCGTTCCGAGTGGGTGTTCTGCCCGCATTCCTTCGACCCGAAAGAGGTGGCCGACCCGTCGCTGCCTGTGGTGCAACGCGATGCCTGGATGGATGCCCCGGAGGACTTTCGTGTCGCGGGCACGCTCATCCCCGTCTTCTCGCTGCGGTCTCGGCGCAGCTTCGGCGTAGGCGACTTCGGCGACCTCCGCATGATGGTGGACTGGGTGGCCACGACGGGTCAGCGTCTCTTGCAGATACTTCCTATCAACGACACCACCAGCAGCCACACGTGGGGCGACAGCTATCCCTACTCGTGCATCAGCGTCTTTGCACTGCATCCGCAGTACGTAGAGTTGGGAGCACTGCCTGCGCTGAAGAAGGCAGCCGACCGCCAACGCTTTGAGAAACTACGTCCGGAGCTGAACGGCCTTCCACAGATCGACTACGAGCGCGTCAACGCCGCCAAGCTGGAATATTTGCATCTGATTTACGAACAGGAAGGTAAGAAAATCTTGGCCACCAAGGCTTTCAAAGAGTTCTTTGCCGAGGCCAAGGAGTGGCTGGTGCCATACGCACAGTACTGCACACTTCGCGACACGTACGGCACGGGCGATTTCTCGCAATGGCCAGAGGAATACCGCCAATGGAACCCCAGCCTTTCCTCTCAAAAGGAGGAGGAGGCCCGCTTCTGGTACTTTGTCCAGTTCGTTCTTTCTCAGCAGCTGAGTGCCGTCCATGCATACGCCCGTACACGCGGCGTGCTGCTGAAGGGCGACATTCCCATCGGCGTGGCGCGTTATGGCTGCGATGTCTGGCAGGAGCCACGCTACTTCAACCTCAACGGCCAGGCCGGTGCACCGCCCGATGACTTTGCCGAGGACGGACAGAACTGGGGATTCCCCACGTACAATTGGGACGAGATGCTACGCGATGGCTGTCAGTGGTGGGAGCGTCGTTTCCGTAACATGGCTCGTTATTTCGATGCCTATCGCATCGACCACGTGCTTGGCTTCTTCCGCATCTGGGAGATTCCTGTACCCGTGAAGAGCGGGCTTCTGGGCCAGTTCTCACCCGCCCTCGCCCTCACCCGCGACGAGATCCACCGCTGGGGAATCAGTGAGGAAACGCTGAAACGGACGGTCGCGCCAATTATAAAGGAGGAATTGCAGAGCACCGATTTTCTCTTCCTGCGCGACCACCGCAATCCAGAGGTATTCCACCCGCGCATATCAGCACAGAAGACCAACGCGTTCAACCAACTTTCCGAGCAGGAGAAGCAAGCTTTCAATGCGCTCTACGAGGATTATTTCTACCACCGCAACAACCAGTATTGGTACGAAGAAGCCATGCAGAAACTGCCCAAGCTCGTGAAAGCTACGCGTATGCTGTGCTGCGCCGAGGATCTCGGCATGGTGCCTGCCTGCGTACAGTGGGTCATGGACGAGCTGAACATCCTCAGTCTGGAACTGGAGTCGATGCCCAAAGAGCCCTGGACGCGCTTCGGACACGTGGAACGTAACCCACGCCGCTCGGTGGCCACGATTTCGAGCCATGATACACCGACATTGCGCATGTGGTGGGATGAGAACTATGAGCGCACGCAAGACTATTACAACAGTATCCTCGGAATGGATGGTACAGCCCCCCACCCGCTCCCAGGGTCGCTGGCACGACACATCATCCAACGCCACCTCAACTGCCCGTCCATGCTCTGTGTCATCGCCCTGCAGGACTGGTTGGCCATCGACGAGCATCTGCGGCTGAAAGATGCCAACGCCGAGCGCATCAATATCCCTGCCGACCCGCACCACTATTGGCGCTATCGTATGCACCTGAACATCGAGGACCTCAAACACGACAAGCAGTTCACAGAGGGCATCCGCGAGATGATAGTGAGAGGGAACAGGGTATAGAGGTCATCTCTCAAGCATATAAAAGCCAACATCACAACATCCGCACATAATCATGAAGAGAACCGTATCTATCCTACTGACCTTACTAACTTTACTGACCGCCCTACCCCTCTCCGCAAAGACTGCGCCCTCCCTCTCCACAAGGGAGGGACAGGGGGGCGGTTCTTCCTCCTCCACCCTCACGTCCCCCTCGGGCAACCTCGTCCTTACGTTCTCTCTGGACGGCACACGGCCTCAGTATGAACTGACGTATAAGGGGAAGGCTGTCATCCGTCCCTCGCACCTCGGTCTGGAACTGGCACGCGACAAGCACGCCTCACGGGGGATGAACGAAACGGACCTCATGGACGGTTTTGAGGTGGCCAAGACGGAGCGCTCCACCTTTGACGAGACGTGGCAGCCTGTCTGGGGCGAGACACACGACATCCGCAACCACTATAACGAGTTGGCTGTCACATTACGCCAGGAACCGCTCCCCAAGGCCAACAGCTCCCAATCTGGCAGAAAAGACGAGGGCAGGGTCCTCATCCTTCGGTTCCGCCTCTACGACGATGGACTCGGCTTCCGCTACGAGTTTCCGCAACAGCCCGACCTTGTCTATTTCCTTATTCAAGACGAGCGCACGGAATTCGCCATGACTGGCGACCACACGGCATGGTGGCTGCCAGGCGACTACGACACGCAGGAACAGATGACACAGGAGTCGCGTCTCTCCGAGATCCGCGGACGCTTCCACGATGCCGTCAACTGGGGAAACTCCAGTGTCGCCGTCTTCTCACCCACCGGCGTACAGACCTCACTGCAGATGCGCAGCGACGACGGTCTCTACATCAACCTGCACGAGGCTGCCTGCATCGACTATGCCACGATGCACTTGGAACTCGTTGACGCACAGACACGGGCGCTGACCACCAAGCTCGACGGCACCAGCAATGCCTACACGCCTGCACCGGCTCCCTCGCGTTATCCCTTGCCTGCACCAATGACCTTCGTCAGCCACCTCACCCCCGACGCCACAGGACTCAAGGGAGCCATGCAGACACCCTGCCAGACGCCCTGGCGCACCATCATCGTCTCTGACGATGCACGCGACATGCTGTCCTCGAACCTCATCCTCAACCTCAACGAACCCTGCGCCCTGGACGATGTCAGCTGGATCCATCCGACAAAATACTGCGGCGTATGGTGGGAGATGATTGTAGGCAAGAGCAACTGGCACTACACCGACGACCAACCCAGCGTCAAACTCTCATCGTTCGACTACCAGCACGCTACGCCGCACGGACGCCATGCCGCCAACAACGCGAAGGTGCGCCGATACATCGACTTCGCGGCCAAGAACGGTCTGGACCAGGTGCTCGTCGAGGGATGGAACGTCGGTTGGGAGGACTGGGCCAACATGTGGAAGCGCGATGTCTTCGACTTCGTGACGCCCTATCCTGACTTCGACCTGAAGGCCCTCAACGATTACGCCCACGCCAAGGGTGTCAAGCTGCTGATGCACCACGAGACGAGTTCCAGCACACAGAACTATGAGCGACATCTGGAAGAAGCCTATACGCTGATGAACCGCTACGGCTACGATGCCGTGAAGAGTGGCTACGTGGGCGATATCATCCCGCGCGGCGACCACCACTTCTCGCAGTCGATGAACAACCACTACCTCTACTGCATCCGCGAAGCCGCCAAACACCACATCATGGTGAACGCACACGAGGCCGTGCGCCCGACAGGTCTCTGCCGCACCTACCCGAACCTCGTCGGCAACGAGAGCGCACGCGGCACCGAGTACGAAGCTTTCGGCGGCAACCGCCCCGACCACACATGCATCCTGCCCTTCACACGCCTGCAGGGCGGGCCGATGGACTACACGCCGGGCATCCTTGAGACACAGCTCTCCACCTGGAGCAACAACACCTCATGGGTGCGCACGACGGTCGCCGGACAGCTGGCACTCTATCTGACCATGTACTCGCCGCTGCAGATGGCCGCCGACCTGCCCGAACACTACGAACGTCCCGACCTGGCACCCGCGTTCCAGTTCATACGCGACGTAGCCTGCGACTGGGACGATTCGCGCTATCTCGAAGCCGAGCCTGCCGACTACATCACCGTAGCACGCCGAGCGAAAGGCACCGACAACTGGTTCATCGGAGGCAAGTGCGACGAGAACGGACACAAGAGCGTCGTCCGACTGGACTTCCTTGAACGAGGACGCAAATACGCGGCCACCCTCTACACCGATGCACGCGACGCACACTACCAAACGAATCCGAAAGCATACACCATCACGCACAAAACCGTGAAGGCCGGCGATACGCTGAAACTGACCTCCGCTCCTGGCGGCGGCTTTGCCATCAGCCTTTTCCCACTGTAAGGAGGGGAAGAGAGACGAATGACGAATAGAATCATACGTTAATTATGAAATAATTCAACTTTCGTAAGTTCTCCAATACCACAGATTACACAGATTTAACAGATTCTTTCCCCGGACTCTCCCCCCTGGACTCTCCCCCCGCCCTCCCTAAAGGGAGGGAGCGATTACCAAACAAGAACAGATATTCATGCCTTCTGCTTTTAGAAGTAACCGCTCCCTCCCTTTAGGGAGGGCGGGGGGAGAGTCCAGGGGAGAGTCCCGGGACGAGTCCGGGAATCTGTTTAATCTGTGGTTCTTTGAAAAGCCGAAACTTGAATGAAATAATAATTCAGGAAAGAGGGTCACCTGCGGGCGACCTTCTTCATCAAGTGCAGACAACCAACAATTCTCACGCACTATGTTTACTTCTATCACACAATGGTTCACCAACCTCGATTCGACGATGCAGGTGTTTTGGTCCATCGCCATCGCCGCCAGCGTGGTGTTCCTCATCCAGAACGCACTGATGCTCATGGGTATCGGCGACATGGACAGCGATGTCGACGCCGACGTAGGCACGGACTTTGACGTGCATACCGACGTGGGCGATGCCGACCTGACGGGTACAGCGGACACGGACCTCTCCACAGGTCACTCCGGCCACGAGAGCACCCTTGGCCCGGCCGGTATCTTCTCGCTGTTCACACTGCGTAATTTCATCAATTTCTTCCTCGGTTTCGGCTGGGGCGGCATCAGTCTGGCAGGCGCCATCCCCCACCGCGGACTGCTCGTGGTGGCTGCTCTGCTCTGCGGCCTGTTCTTCGTGGCAGTCTTCGTGATGATGTTCCGCGCTATCTTGCGCTTAGAGACCAACGGTGCTTTCCACATCCAGGACTGCGTGGGTCTCACCGCCACCGTCTACCTCCGCATCCCAGCAGCTCACGCTGGCGCCGGCAAAGTGCAGGTAAGCGTCAACGGATCGGTCCATGAACTCGACGCCTTCACCGACGGCGACTTCCTGCCCACAGGCACACGCGTACAAATCGTCAAAGTCATCGACAGCGGAAGCCTCCTCGTCAAAAGGAATGACGAATGACGAATAAAATAATCTGTTAATACGTATTTCCATCTTTCAATAATTCAATATTTCAATTTTATCAATATTTCAATTTTTCAATTTTTCAATTTTACCAATATGGAACTCTACTTTGTAATTGTGTTGGCCGTTGTGGCCTTCTTCCTCGTGGTGGCGCTCATCAACCGCTGGCGCCGTTGTCCCTCAGACAAGATCCTCGTCATCTATGGCTCCTCTGGTGTCAGGGGCTCCGCCAAATGCGTGCACGGAGGAGGCGCCTTCGTCTGGCCTATCGTGCAGGACTATGCCTACATGAGCCTCACTCCGCTGAGCATCGATGCCAACCTCACCAACGCCCTCTCGCGACAGAACATACGCGTCGACGTGCCCTGCCGCTTCACCGTGGGCATCTCCACCGAACCCGAATACATGCAGGCTGCCGCCGAGCGACTGCTCGGACAGACACCTCAGCAGATTCAGGAACTGGCGCGCGACATACTTTTCGGACAGCTGCGTCTGGTCATCGCCACGATGTCCATAGAAGAGCTGAACAGCGACCGCGACAAGTTCCTCGAAGCCATCTCGAAGAACGTCGAGGTAGAGCTGAAGAAAATCGGACTACGCCTCATCAACGTCAACGTGACCGACATCAAGGACGAGAGCGGATATATCGAAGCCCTCGGACGTGAAGCTGCCGCCAAAGCCATCAACGAGGCAAAGGTGCGCGTAGCCGAACAGGACAAAATCGGTGAAATCGGTAAGGCTGAAGCCGTCCGGGAGACCCGCATCCGTACCGCCGAGGCCAATGCACAGGCCGTAAAGGGAGAGAACGAGGCGAAGGTAGAGATCGCCAACTCCGAAGCCTACCGCCGCGAGAAAGAGGCCGAAGCACAGCGCAAGGCACAGGCTGCAGAGAAGGTGCAGGCTGCCCGCGCTCTGGAAGAAGCTTACGCCGCCGAGCAGGCCGCCGAGACGGCACGTGCCGAGCGTGAACGCGCCACAGAGACGGCCAACGTCATCGTGGGTCAGGAGATTGAGAAGCAGCGCCTCATCATCGCTGCCGAAGCAGAAGCCGAACAGAAGCGCGCCATCGCCAAGGGTGAGGCCGACGCCGTCTTCGCCAAGATGGAAGCCGAGGCCAAAGGTCTCTTCGAAGTCCTTACGCGCCAGGCACAGGGTTACGACAAAATGGTGCAGGCCGCTGGCGGCAGTGCCACCGACGCCTACTCGCTGCTGTTGCTGGAGAAACTGCCTGAGTTGGTGAAGACACAGGTCGAAGCCATCAAGGGCATCAATATCGACAAGGTCACCGTCTGGGACAGCGGTCAGGGCGGTGCCGACGGAAAGAGCTCCACAGCGGGCTTCGTCAGTGGGCTGATGAAGAGCATTCCTCCCCTCAACGACCTCTTCGAGCAGGCAGGACTGAGCCTTCCCGAATACCTGGCCAAGCGCCGTGAAGAGCACGAAGCTGAAGCCACCGAGAAGGAATCATAGTTTTCACAAGTTAATTCCAATCTACGAGTCAGGAGGGTGTGTCTTGTATGTAGGCACACCCTCCTCGTCTTGTAAAATAAAACTTCCGAAATCCTTCCGACTTCCAACATTCATTCCTAACTTTGGATAAAATCGCAAACCTTTTGTAAATAAAGGCTGTTCGGAGGAGTGAGGGAAATCTGGGTTACGAACTGGCAACGGTTCTCATTTCCTCATTCTGCCGTGATTTGCTTATCAAAGAACTCCCGGCTCAGAGCCACCAGCCTGTTTCAATGGCTCTTTGTCGGGGGTAAAGGTAAATACTTTTATTTGAAACCGCCAAATCTTATACATACAATTTACGGGGCTTACCGCCATATCGGTTCCTTTCGCCAGTCTCCTGTGAATCCGTATTTGTAATAAGGTATGCTTGTGTTGTTGTCAATCAAGGCAAGCAGTTTCTCTTTTATTTTATCTGGTTCTCTGGATATACTGCATTGCAAAGATAGATCATGGCGGAAATCACTCCGTATGGTTTCTTCTTCTGATTGTCCGTTAATGGATTCAGCAACCACTTGTCACGATGTCTTTTGGGATTGGTCACTTGTTTGGCAAGGCTACGGTTCCAGAGACGTGAGTGGTGGGCAATGATATTGCGAAGTACCGAAATGGCCTCTAGCCAACTGGATAACTCCTTTGCAGAATATAGCCCAAAGTCGTTGGCAATAGCAGCACGTTCTGGCAACTGACTCTTCAAGTTCTTATACATCTTGGAGAGTGTGCCAAAGGTTGCACTTTCGAGAATCATCCATGCATCAGGATTGTCACCATCCATTGACTCCCAATCCCAGTTAGGGTGCTCAGAAATGTACTCTTTGGCAAAAGGCTCAGTGCTACGGTCAAACTCATGTTTGAGGTCGAACACGAAATCCTCGTAGTAGTCCTTGCGCTCAAAAAGAGAAGAATCCAAGTACCATAGTCCGCTACCTTTTGCCTGTGACAGATGGTTGATAATCTTCGCCCTCAATGCCACCTCTATTATCTCAATGGCATCAAAGAGAATTAGCCGTAGATTGCGGTCAAAGTTATATCGGGCAATGACCTCGTCGAAAGAGGCGTTTTCCTTGAAGTCATGCTCTGTTTCTTCATCCCTCATATCTGTCCAATAGTACTTCAATCGGAAATAACTGATATGCGCCAAACACTGCTTGGCTTTCTCTTCATTGCTGAACGCCATACCCCTTGAACGGAGTAGGCGAATTTGTTCATCTATCGTGCGTGGCTTCTGATTGCTCATTACTATTTATAAAAAAGTGACCCGCCAGCAGATCTACGGGATGCCGACGGGTTCTGTTATTGTTTGATTCGGACTGTCTTATCCGAGAATCTTCATACTTTTGGCTGCAAATATAATGCTTTTTTGTTAAATTTGCAACTTTTTCGGCATTTTTCTTCCTCTGCGTGCATTACTTTACCAAAATTTCACTATCTTTGCAGCGGTTTCGGGGAGAAATCCGGAGCCGATGATGCATTAGCTTATTATTTCGCACTTTACCAAAGACGCCTAGGAAACCTCTTCTGGAATAGTTCGATTTAAGAAGCAGAGGGAAGGCCAAGTTGCGGCACTCCCAATCTGACGAAGAAGCTATGCCTCCACGCTATATGGCGTGGTTGCATTCTTATATGTCAGATAGGGGTTCCAATTTCCTAGGCGCGCCCCTCAGGTAAAGTGCATAAGGATGGCCACGCCATTCTTTGTGCCCTTACCATTGCATTGGCTGAAGATGAAAAGGATGTGTACGACAGTACAGACTCCTACATCCTGCAATGTAAAACGCTGAATCTCGGGAAGTCTATAGGCACAACATCAAATTATTATGCATAATAACAAAAAGAACGAGGAACTCCAGACCCGTCGCGAGTTCTTCAAGAAGGCAGCCAAGGGTGCGCTTCCCATTCTTGGTGCTATCGTGCTGGCAAATTCGCCATTACTGAGTAGTGCCGAAACTATCGGTTCATGCCCACGTAGCTGTGGAATTACTTGTCAGACACAGTGTGTTAACACTTGTGGGGGTCTGTGTACCTCATGTACAGGCTCTTGTAAGAATGGATGCCACAGGTATGGTAAATAGCAATTGAATTGAAAGCTGTGTCACTACATTAATGGTGTAGTGATGCAGCTTTCTGAAAAACAGTTTTTGGCAATGGCAGACTTAGTGAAAAGACAAACAGATATTTGGCAATCAGGAAGAGCAAAGAATATCACTTTCATTGTTACGAAAGATTGTCAGCTAGCATGTAAATACTGCTATCTCGTTGGCAAAAACGAGACCGAGCGCATGACGTGGGACGTTGCAAAAAAAGCAATTGATTACATCTTGAGTAATGAATATCTTTTCAAAGAAGAAAGTGTTGTATGGGATTTTATTGGTGGTGAACCATTTCTTGAAATTGATTTGATAGATAAAATATGCGACTACTTGAAGATTCAGATGTTTGAGAAAAGGCATCACTGGTTTGATTCTTATCGTTTCTCTTTTTCAACAAATGGCATTAACTACAATTCAGAAAAAGTTCAGAGCTTTATTAAGAAGAATCATACTCACTTAAGTATTGGTATTACAATCGATGGTACTAAAAAGAAACATGACCTAAACAGAATCTGGAAAGGAGAAGGGCCAGAGCGAGGATCATACGAGAATGTTGTCAAGAATATACCTTTATGGTTGGAACAATTCCCTAACAGTGGAACAAAAGTTACAATCAGTTCCGCAGACATTCCATATATTTCGGAAAGCGTATTACATCTTTTTGACCTTGGTATTCATGAAGTAAACATCAATTGCGTTTTTGAAAATGTGTGGAAAGAAGGTGACGATAAACTGTTTGAAGACCAACTAATGTCGTTGGCTGATTCTATAATTGACAAGGGACTATACGAGGACTACTTCTGCTCTTTCTTCATAGAAAGTTTAGGAAAACCGATGGACAGGAAATTACGTAACGAGAATTGGTGTGGAGCAGGGATGATGCTATCAATAGATTCTGCAGGTAATTTTTACCCATGTACACGATTTGCCCAATATTCATTGCGAGAGAAGAAAGCATGGATAATTGGAAATGTCAATGACGGAATTGATCAAAACAAATTACGTCCCTTTTTAACACTTAATCGTTGTACCCAAAGCAAGGAAGAATGTATTGACTGTGAAGTTGCAGAAGGCTGTGCCTGGTGTCAGGGGGAGAATTACGATGCTGCAGAAACGAATACCATTTACCAACGTGCGACAGCCATATGTAAGATGCATAAGGCTCGTGTTCGTGCAAACAACTACTATTGGAACAAACTCTACCGTAAACTGGAATTAGAGGGGCTGCGTGAAGAGTTTGAAAGTAACAAGAAAGTGTCTAATCCTGTAATCTGCTGAATCGATGATAGAATATTTGATTATACAGCTTGATGATACGAGTACATCGTATTGTCATTACGAGAATCCTAAGCGAAAAGATAATCTTATCGGGTTAGACACATTGAAGTCTGGCATTCTCTTTGCTATGAAAGAGAATCTGATGATTCAGTTCGTCTATCCTGACTACGAATTGCCTTCAGAGTACAAAGAGGCTATTGAGTCTATCGACCATAGCAAGATTATTTCGTCACTTTGCGAGGATGAATCTCTGAGAGATGAGGCAGATGTCATCGTCTATCATGACTGGACGGGACTTTCTTTTGGAAAGTTTGAAGCAGGCAAGAGTTATGTGTTGAGAACGTCGAAAGCGGATTTGTTTGAAAGGTATTTGTTTGTAAAGGATGTCTTGTCGAAAGTGACGAGATTGAATATTGTCATTACAGACATCGAATCCTTCAAAGAAGAAGATTTTGAACGGTATAAACAAATCCTTGAAACCCTTTCGGGGTGTCTTGAGAAATTGTATGCCGATGGGCAATCACCGCAATTGAATATCCTCACAGACCGCATGATGCTTTCTACTATGAACAATTGCGGAGCAGGAGAAACAAACATCACGCTTGCGCCTAATGGGAAATTCTACGTATGTCCTGCTTTTTACCTCTACGATGAATCAAATAGTATTGGTAGCCTTGCAGATGGACTTGATATCAAGAACAAGCAATTATACAAGCTTGACCATGCGCCGATATGCAGTCATTGCGACGCTTATCAATGTAAGCGATGTGTATGGGTAAATCAGAAGACCACGCTTGAAGTTAATACTCCAAGCCATGAGCAATGCGTAGTCGCTCATTTGGAGCGTAACGCCAGTCGCGAACTGTTGCAGAACATTCGCAAGCATGGTAGTTTCTTGCCCGAACAAGAAGAAATAAAGCAAATAGACTATTTAGATCCATTTGACAAGAGGGAGATGTGGTAATATGGATATAATAAGTAGAAGAGATTTTTTTAAGAGAGTAAACAAGCTTTTGCCTATTATAGCATTATCAATGCAATCTATTGTGAGTTTTGCGTATATCTCTCCTACAGACTGCAATAACACCTGCTCGCACTCTTGCCAAGGTGGATGTAACAAGGTTTGCGCTTCCGCAGGCTGTATGGACAACTGTAAGGGAAGTTGCACAGGAACATGTAAGAGCACTTGCAACAAGTCATGCAGGGATGCATGTACTACTCAATGTGCAAAAACATGCAGACATCACTGCAATGGAACTTGCGATGGGATGTGTGGTAATTCATGTGGCGGGAGTTGTGCGGTTACTTGTAAAAATACAAATAAACAATAATAACAGAGAAATAGTATGACAAAAAAACTTGTAGGGCAAGTGACACCCGAGGAGAAGAATGAGATTCTTACTCTTTTTGAACGTCGCAACGGGCTGAATGAACTGGCAAAGATTCTCACAGCAGACAATACTGATCTATATGAGAAACTGGTGAAGGACTTAGGCGATACTGGCACAAAGTTCCAAAATTGGTGGGACAGAATGGCATACAAGTACCAGTGGGAATCTACAAATGACGGAAATTGGGAAATCAATTTTGACACTTGCGAAATCTCCTTAGTAACAGAATAGGAAAAAATGGCTACACAACTATTATTTATCGGTACGACTGAGTTGCTCCTCATCGGTGGTCTGGCTCTGCTCCTCTTTGGGGGAAAGAAATTGCCCGAAATGATGAAAGGGCTTGGGCAGGGAGTACAGAGTTTCAAAAAAGGCATGAACGAACCGCTGGCTGAAGAGCCAGAAGAGAATGGCGAAGAAGAAAAGCAAGAAACGGAAACAGGAGCAGAAGCCAGAAGAACTAATACAGGAACAGCAACATCAAAATAACGACGTTGCGGGGGGTGATGGCAATCTGTTGACATTTGGCGGACACTTGGAGGTGTTTCGCCAGATGCTATTTCGCATCCTCGGTGTAGCTGGTCTGATTGCCGTTATCGTGTTCTGCTTTAAAGACACTACTTGGAGCATTCTGATGGCTCCAAGTGAGTGGAACTTTTGCACCTACCGTTGGTTGGAGACTGCCATGCAAGCTACGGGCATAGATTTCCGTTTTGAAGAGTTTCACGTGGATATGATTGCCACCGACTTGTCAAGCCAGTTCATGACGCACATCTCGACTTCGGTGTATCTGGGGTTGTTGGGGGCATCACCTTATATATTGTATGAGCTATTCCGCTTCATCTCGCCCGCGCTGTATGAGAACGAACGACGGTACTCTGTGCAGGTGGCGGGCATCATCTATGTACTGTTCCTGCTCGGCGTGCTGATGTCCTATTTTGTATTGTTCCCTATCTCCTTCCGTTTTCTCGGCACTTATAGCGTGTCGGCAAAGGTGGTGAGCAACATCACGCTTGACTCTTATATCTCTACATTCGTCTCGTTGACACTGGTGATGGGCGTAGTTTTCCAATTACCCGTCGTTGCTTTCTTCCTTGGGAAGTTGGGCGTGGTTTCCTCATGGATGCTCTCCAAGTACCGGAAGCACGCACTCATCGTCATCATGCTGGTTGCCGCCATCATCACTCCTCCCGACTTGATGACCCTAATTCTCGTCACCATTCCACTCTATCTGCTCTACGAAGTCAGTATACGAGTTGTGAAATGGGTGGAGCCTAAAGAACAAGAGGCATAGTAATCATGAAGATAACGGGAGCAAGTTTACATTTAAATTCTTGCTCCCAATTTGTGCTAACGTCTTAATCCTCTCCGCTTTTCCTGTCCCAATCCGAATTGCTCCTTAAACCATTGGGCAATAGGTATCTCGTTGATATGTAGGAACAAGTTTCGCTTTTCGTCTCTTATCACTTGTGCCGAAACATTATCAGCAAGAGCATTCCGCCTATACTCATTGGAGTGAAGCCATCCACTATAGTTGATAGTGTGACCATGCAGCAGTATCTCCGTCTGTTCCTCACTGAAGCCATATTGCAGGCATTCACGCTCCATGTTGAGAAACCGCTTGAAACTCGGAAACCATTGGTATGCCTTTTCGAGAATCCGCTTTAGGCTGGTAACCTCCTGCTGGTGTTGCTCGTTGGCTCTGTTCATTTCCCTTGTGTGGTTGTCCTTCATCTTCTGCATATCAGCGTGTAGCCTCTCTATCTGCCCGTTCAATTCCTCCACCTCATTTCGTTGTTCCTTGTTTTCCTTCTCCAGTCGATTCACCTTGTTACCACCAAGAAGAGAATTGATCCCGTTGAGTGCAGCGGTGGCTGTCTTGGTGGCGGAGTTCTTCAACTCCTCAGTCTTTGCCTCTGCCTTAATACGGACAAGTTCCTGCTTGGCTTGGGCTGCTTCGCTGATTACCTTCTTTGCCTCTTTCGCTTCGGCAATGGTACGTTGAGCGTCGTCCGCCTTTGCTAACAACTGAGTGATGTTCGCCTGTAAGTCCTCACCCTGTGCAATCAGACTGCGATAATCCCAGATCGGTCATTAGAAGTGCAAAAATCTGCGGTCAAGTCTGTAATGCATTGAAAATAAGTTATTTGCAAAATTGTTTTTCTAATGGCGGTCATTAGAAAAATCAAATTACAAAAGGCTTGTAGCCAATCAGTTACGAAGTCGACCACAAAAATAGCCGTACAATGACCGATCTGGGTTAACGTATGTTGGTCCTGTCTTGTTCGGGAGGTGAGTTCCAAAAATGACTTACCTCTCAATGTTTTTTTGCTAAAAGAACTGTCAAACCGTCACCTCATAAAGTAACAGATTGATTTTGCGGCAAGTAAGTTGTGACAGTTCGGGTGACAGATGGGGTGACAGGTGACAGTTCGGACGCGAAAATGGGGCTAATTATGCTTTTTCGTATGGTCTTTTCCGGTATTTTTATTGAACGCAGATAAGCTCAAACGCTAATAGCAAATTCCGTGATATATATGCACCGCACCGCTTTGATCCCCTATGTCTCAGAAGCTGTATCACTGGTGATACGACCTTGTATCACTGGTGGTACGGCCTTGTATCACGAGTGATACACACGAAAACCTTTAGAGTTTCCTTCTTTTCTTGCCTGAAACGACATGTCTTTTGCCCTGAAAACGTTTCCCTTTTTCAGCAGGAATCTATCGTCTTTTAACCCAAGTATAAAGCATTTCCTTAAGTAGAACAAAAGCATTGTATTCACTGTTTATAGAGGAAATCGATTGAGTGAGAAAGTCAGTCAACAGAATTGTAGTAACCGATTTGAGTTAAATCGAAGCAAAAAATCCGGGAAAGACCATCTGAAAAAGCATAATTAGCCCCATTTTCGCGTCCGAACTGTCACCTGTCACCCCATCTGTCACCCTATCTGTCACTACTTATGCGCCTTATTAACAGCAGATTATATAGGAAGGTGACGGCTTGACGGCTGTTTTAGGGAAAATACAGAGAGGGAATTATCTTTTTTCGACTGAAGGGAGCATTGAGGTCCATTAGATTCCATCTGTGTCACCAAGCTCCCCCCCACACAACAACCCGTCTCCTCTTTGTCTCACGTCGCCCTGTCGGCAGCCTTAGTGCAGGCGTAGGCTTTTTGGCGCTTGTCGCGTAAAAAATGACAGAAGATTTGGTACTTTGGGGATTAAGTCGTACTTTTGCCCGCGAAAAAGGAAAAATTACGGTTGCGGTAAAAGAGTTTTCCGACGTATGACACGACGACTGCATGCCTTGGCCTTAGGCCTCTTGTGTCTGGCACTGCCCTGCGGGGTCAGCGCCCAGTACGATGCGGCCTTCAACCACTACTGGACCCTACAGACGTTCTATAACCCTGCGGCTTCAGGCCTGGACGGACAGATCAACGTGCAGGGCGCCTATGCCATGCAGATGATGGGCTACGAGCACGCACCTGCAACGATGATTCTGACGGCCGACCTGCCGCTGTGGCTGATCGGTCCTGCACACGGTGTTGGAGCTGGTTTCATCAACGACCGAATCGGTCTGTTCGAGCACAAGAAGTTCTACGCACAGTATGCCTACCACCAGAAACTCTGGGGCGGACGACTCAGTGTGGGCGTGCGCGCCGGTATGCTGTCGGAAAACTTCGACGGCACACGCCTCGATCTCATTGACACCTCCGACCCGGCCTTCCCCACGTCGGAAGCCAACGGCACAGCATTCGATCTGGATGCTGGCCTTCGCTTCGATGCCAAGGACTGGTATGCAGGCTTTTCCGTGCTGCACGCCATGTCGCCTCTCGTGACCCTCGGCGAGACAAAAGCGAACGAATTTGAGGTGCCTCATGCATTTTATTTGACCGGCGGATACAATATTCGGCTTCCTCAGCCGTTATTCAAAATACAGACCTCTGCCATCGTGCGCTCTGACCTGGACACCTGGAGAGCCGATTTCACCGCGCTGGCCACCTATAAAGGCAGCAAGGGACGCCTCTATGCCGGACTCGGCTACAGCCCCACCATCTCGACAACGGTATACGTCGGTGGCGACTTCCACGGCATACAGTTGGGTTACGCCTACGAGATATTCACCTCCGGCATCGGAGCCCTGCAAGGCACACACGAAATAAGCATCGGATACGTCACTGACCTTAACCTCTTCAAGAAAGGGCGAAACCGACACCAAAGCGTGAGGATCCTGTAAGGATATTGAAAAGCTGAAACAGAACAAATAATATATGAAAGTAGATCAACAAACCAAGAAAGGCCAAGAGACGAAGGGAGGAAGCTACGTCCGCTTCCCGCGCGTCGCTTTATCGCTTTTCTGCCTCTCTCTCTTCACGATGCTGCTGGCCTCGTGTGCCGGAGCACGCTCCAACGCGATGGCTGTAGGCGGCGAGATCACGGGCGTCCGAGGCACATCGTACAGCGAACCCGCACCCTACGGGATGGTGGCTGTGCCGAAAGGGTCGCTGCGCATCGGACTCGAAGAGAACGACACCCTCTGGGGTGCCGGCTTCCCCGCACGCGATATCAGTGTCGATGGCTTCTGGATGGACCAGACGGAGGTCTCCAATGCTAAATACCGCCAGTTCGTCTACTACGTCCGCGACAGTATCATCCGCGAGCGCCTGGCAGACCCGGCCTTCGGAGGCGACGAGACCTTCCGCATCGAAGAAGACAAGGAGGGCAACCCCATCACACCGCATCTGGATTGGAGCAAAGCCATTCCCTGGCGCAAAGCCACCGAGGACGAGCAACGCGCCATCGAGAGTGTTTACGTCACCCACCCCATCGACGGCACAAAAATGCTCGATGCCAGCCAGATGAACTACCGCTATGAGGTCTACGACTACGCCGCAGCAGCCCTGCGCAAATACCGTCTGAACCCCGAAGAGCGCGACCTGAACACTGACCATGAGCTGCAGGCCGACGACGTGATGATCAGCAAGGACACGGCCTACATCGACGACGAAGGCAAGATCGTGCGACAGACCATCACGCGTCCGCTGTCCGGTCCATGGGACTTCCTGAACACCTACATCGTCAACATCTACCCCGACACCACCTGCTGGATCAACGACTTCCAGAACGCCGAGAACGAGCGCTACCTGCGCCTCTACTTCTCCAATCCCGCTTACGACGACTATCCCGTGGTCGGAGTCACGTGGGAGCAGGCGATGGCTTTCTGCCAGTGGCGCACGGCATTTCTCGTGAAGGGACTCGGTAACAACGGAGCCGACATACAGCCCTACCGCCTGCCCACAGAAATCGAGTGGGAGTATGCCGCACGCGGTAAGGAAGGCACTGCCTTCCCGTGGGAGGCGAAGGACGTCAAGAGCGATAAGGGATGCTTCTATGCCAATTTCAAGCCCGACCGCGGTAACTACACCAAGGACGGATCGCTCATCACCTCCAAATGCGGCATCTTCTCGGCCAACAGCAACGGACTCTACGACATGGCAGGCAACGTGGCCGAATGGACCAGCACGGTCTTCACCGAAGCCGGCGTGGAATCGATGTCCGACATGAACCCCGAACTGCGATACAATGCCGCCAAGGAAGACCCCTACCGTCTCAAGAAGAAGAGTGTACGCGGAGGGTCGTGGAAGGATCCCGAATCGATGATACGCTCCGCATGGCGGTCCTACGAATACCAGAACCAGCCCCGCTCCTACATCGGCTTCCGCTGCGTACGCTCGATGGTGCAGGATGCCAGCGGCGTCAGAAACAAGGGAAAGAAATAAACAAGGATTCGCTATTATGAGTAAATTCAGCCTTATAGCCCGCTTGCAGCACTGGATGGATTCCGTGCCGGGCCAGACCTTTATGAACTATGCCTACAGCTGGGGCGCTGCCGTCGTCATCCTCGGTACGCTCTTCAAGCTGACCCATATTCCTGGCGCCAATGCCATGTTGTTCATCGGCATGGGCACCGAGGTCTTCGTGTTCTTCATCGCCGGCTTCGACCGACCCTTCGACGCCAAGAAAGACACCGAACTGGCCGACGACTTCATCGACCTGGAAGAACTCGAAGCCCTGAAGGTGGCCGCCAACAAAGCAGCCTCCACCGAAGGACCCTCCGTCATCATCGGCGGTGGCGCACCCATCGCAGGCGGTTCCGTGGCTGTTGGCGAAGGCAGCGCGACCGGCGGAATGGCTGGCGGCGGAACGGTCGTCATCGGCGGTGCTGGCGGCGGCATTTCTGACGAGGCTGCAGCGCACCTGGCAGCGGCCGCACAGGCCGCAGCTGCTGCAGGAACAGCAGCCGCAGCAGGCGGTGTGGGGGCAGCAGGCACGATTCCCGCAGCAGGTGGTGTGGCCGGTGGTTCTCCCGCCGGCGAAAGCGGCCCTGCCGCAGGACTCACGGCCGCCGATGCTGCCAACCTTGCCGTAGCAGCACAAGCCGCAGCAGGAGCACAGGCCGCCTTGGCAGCTGCAGGAGGACCCGAAGGACTCCTCGCCAGCGCACAAGCCGCTAATGCGCCCGAAGTTGAGGATGCCGTGGAAGCATACGTCGACCAACTGCTGCAACTCACAGAGGTGCTCGGACGCGTTCGCGAACAGGCCAGCCGCATGACTACAGACAGCGAGGAGATGGTGAACCTCAACCGCACGCTCACTGGCATCAACACCATCTACGAGATGCAGCTCAAGAGCGTCAGCCAGCAGGTGGGAACCATCGACCACATCAACGAGCAGACACGGCGCATGGCGCAACAAATAGAAGAACTCAACGGCGTCTACGCACGTATGATTGAAGCACTCACCGTCAATATGCCTAAGACTCCGCAAGCCTGATCTTGTGAATCGGAAAGATGGTCAAATTGTAAATTACGATTATGCCTGTTAAGAAAAGACCTGTTTCCCCGCGTCAGAAGATGATCAACCTGATGTACGTCGTCCTCATGGCGATGCTCGCACTCAACGTGTCGAGCGACGTGCTCAATGGCTTTTCGCTGGTGGACAAGAGCTTGCAGACGACCACGAAGAATGCCACGGCCGTCAATCAGGGCATCTACGACGACTTCGAGCAGCAGATGCAAGCCAACCCCAAGAAGGTGAAGGAATGGTATGACAAAGCGCAACAGGTGCGGCTGATGTCAGACTCGCTGTTCAACTTTGCCGAAGAGCTGAAGACACTCATCGTACGACAGAGCGACGGCAAGGACGGACGCGTAGACTCCATCGTCAACCGCGAAGACCTCGAAGCAGCCACCAGCGTCATGCTGGCACCCGGCAGCGGAAGAGGCAAGAAACTCTACGACGGCATCAACAGCTATCGCGAGCGTATCGTGCAGATGGTCACCGACTCCGCACAGAGACGCATCATCGCATCGAACCTTTCCACAGAGATTCCGGCCAGCGTGCGCACACTCGGCAAGAACTGGCAGGAATATATGTTCGAATCGATGCCGACAGCGGCTGCTGTCACCTTGCTCACCAAGCTACAAAGCGACGTACGCTATGCCGAAGGAGAAGTGCTCCACGGCCTGGCATCAAACATTGGCGTGAAGGATATCCGAGTGAACGAACTAAACGCCTACGTCATCCCCAGCGCACAGACCGTGGTACAGGGAGGTAAGTTCTCGGCACAGATTCTCATGGCTGCCGTCGACACCACCAACCGACCCACCATCTACATCGGCGGACGAAAGATAGAGAGCGACCGCGGACTCTATGAGACCGTCTGCTCCAGAACAGGTGACTTCACACTCGTCGGTTACATCGAAATGATGAACGCTCAGGGCGAGCTCGTGCGACGCGATTTCGAACAGAAATACACCGTCGTAGCACCCTCGGCCACCGTCTCGGCCGACCTCATGAACGTCCTCTACGCGGGTTACGACAACCCGATGTCAGTCAGCGTGCCCGGCGTGCACACCAACCAACTGCAGGTGTCGATGAGCGGAGGAACGCTTACGCCGAAAGGCGACGGCAAGTACATCGCACGTCCTGCGACAGTCGGCGGAGAAGCCGTCATCAACGTAGCAGCCAGAACGGAAGGACGCCTCCAAGAGATGGGCAAATTCACCTTCCGCGTGCGTAAACTGCCCGATCCCTCTGCCTTCATCGCTTACGACGACGGACAGGGAGGCGAGAACCGCTTCAAAGGGGGCAAACTGCTGAAAAAAGTGTTGCTCGAAGTGCAGACGCTCGGCGCTGCCGTCGACGACGGACTCCTCAACATTCCATTCCGTGTCCAGGGATTCGAGACCGTGTTCTACGACAACATGGGCAATGCCATCCCCGAAGTCAGCAACTCTGCTGAGTTTACAGCCAGACAGAAACAGATGTTCCGCAGCCTCTCCCGCGGCAAACGCTTCTTCATCACTCGAATCAGAGCCATCGGACCCGACGGCGTAGAACGCACGCTCGACGGCGCTATGGACGTAACAGTGAACTAACAGAAGAGCAAAGTGATAGAGTGAAAAGTGACAGAGAGAAAAATATAAACGTTATGCAACGAATATTCCTGATAGTTATATTAGTCCACGTATGCTTGATGGCTCAGGCACAGCCCTCGAAGCGTCGCACCGTCACGCCTGCCAAGACGCAGACCAAGACGGCACAAGCCGAACGCCGCAGCGACCGTGCGGCACTGATGTTCCCCACATCGGCCGGAATGCCAGAGGATGTGGTGTGGCGCCGCGACATCTACCGCCAGCTCGACCTGACGCTTGATGCCAATGCACCCCTTTATTACCCCGTCACGCCAAGCGGAAAGAACCAAAACCTTTTCACCTACCTCTTCCGCCTCGTCCTCTCCGGACGTGTCAACGCTTACCAGTACAAGCTTGACGGCAACGAAAGTTTCGAAGCCGCAGACAAAGCTGAAGTAAAGGACCTCATGGACAGATACTACATCGCCTACGAAGAGAAGGACGGCAAACTCAGCGTGGATGCCAGCGACATTCCATCGCCCGAAGTGACACGCTTCTACATCAAAGAGTCCAGCTACTTCGACCAGCGATCGGCCACCTACAAAAGCCGCGTCACTGCACTCTGTCCCGTACTGATGCGTGGCGCCGATGAGTTCGGAAGCGAAGCAACGCCCTATCCCCTTTTCTGGATTAAGTACGACGACGTCGCCAGCTACCTCTCACGAATGCCCCTCATGGCATCCAACCTGAACAACGTCACCAACATGACGGCTGACGACTACTTCACGCTCAACCGCTATGAAGGCAAGATTTACAAGACCAACAACATGCAGGGGCGCATCCTGCCCAACGACAGCACACGCGTCAGCGAACAGGCACGCATCGAAAAGCAGCTGAAGGACTTCGAAGAGGGTATCTGGCATCGGCCTGCACCCAAAGACACCATCGCCGCCGACTCGCTGCAAGCCGACAAGGCCGACGCCAAGAAGTCTTCCAAGGCCTCAACAAGAAAGAAGCGCAGCGACAACCGACGCAGCGCAGCCTCGGCCGCCGCAGCCTCAAAGCGTCAACGCAGCAGTTCCAGCGGCTCGGGTCCACGGGCTTCGGCACGACGTCAGCGCCGCTGAAGCTATGCCCTACATACGAGCAGCCTACACACCAGCGATTTATGCAAACATCAAAATAACCCTTTTTATTAACTCCCTAAAACGAAAATGCTTATGAAAAGAATCTTTACCCTCATCACGGCTATCGTAGCACTCGCCACGACTGCCAGCGCTCAGTTCAGATTCGGTGTGGAAGCAGGTATGGACATCAACCTGCCATCCAGCTTCTCTAAGTCTGCTGCTGAAGACATGATTAATCCCGACAACAGCCTTGGATGGTTCATCGGTCCGAAAGTACATTTCAAAGTGCCCATCGTAGGCCTTGGCGTAGACGCTGCTGTCCTCTTCAATCAGAAGAAAAACGATATGGGCGAAAGCTCCAAGACCCTGCAGTACATCAACATCCCCATCAACGCCCGCTACCAGATTGGTATGGGAAAACTCGTTGCCCTCTACATCGCTGCCGGTCCGCAGTGGAGCGTCAACATCGGCGACCGCGAATGGGGTTGGTCCGACATTAGCCAAGCCAGCAGCCTCAGCACGCAGTACTTCAAGGCTGCCAAATCCAACCTCTCCATCAACCTCGGAGCGGGTGTCGTAGTACTAAGCCACCTGAACGTCGGATTCACCTACAACATTCCTCTCACCAAGAGCGGCGAAGCTCTCTACACCGATCCCACCGCCAGCCCCACCAGCATCATCGGCACTGCCGGCGACGTAATCTCCAACTTCCGCAGCAATTCCTGGCAGATTCGCGCTTCTTGGATGTTCTAAGAACAAAGTGAACTATTGTGATGTTCTTTTGCCGGTTCCACTGACCGGCTACTTCACTTACCGACTACCGCCTGAGCTGGCAACGCTGGCTCAGGCGGGTTGTCGTGTAGTCGTACCCTTCGGCAACAAGAAGACAACGACGGGACTCATCGTGCGCGTTCATCAGACTGCGCCACAGGATAGTACGCTCATCATCAAGGACATCACAGAATTGGTGGACACACAACCCGTCATCCTCCCCGGACAACTCGCCTTTTGGGAATGGATAGCCAGCTATTACCTCTGCTCCGTTGGAGAAGTCTTCAAGGCGGCGATTCCCGGAAAGATGAAGAAGGTCGCAAAGAAAAAAATAAAGGCCAGAGCTGAAAGAATTGTGATAAACGATGAAGGAATAGACCTTCTTGGTGAAAAGATTCCTCTTTCCTCATCGCTCATGCCTCAACTTCCGGTCCTCTCTCCTGCACAGCAATCCGCTCTCGACAGCATTCACGCCTCCTGGCAGCAGCACTCCGTCTGCCTACTTCACGGCGTCACCTCCAGCGGGAAGACAGAAATCTACACCCACCTCATCGCCGAAGCATTGCAGCGACGAGAACAGGTGCTGTATCTCCTGCCGGAAATCGTTCTGACCTCTCAACTGACGACGCGCCTGAAAACGGTCTTCGGAGATCACCTCGGTGTCTACCACAGTAAATATTCCGATGCACAGCGCGCGGAGGTGTGGATGCGTCAACTTTCTGCAGAACCCTATGACATCATCGTCGGTGTCCGTTCGTCTGTCTTCCTGCCCTTCCAAAGGCTGGGACTCGTCATCGTCGACGAAGAGCACGAAACGAGTTTCAAACAGCAGGAACCTGCACCACGTTACCACGCACGCAATGCCGCCATCATGCTGGCCACACGAACGGGTGCACGCACGCTGCTGGGAACGGCGACGCCTTCCTTCGAGAGTTACTACAACGCCCGCATTGACAAATACGGCCTGGTCAAACTGACAGAACGGTTCGGCCAGGTACAATTACCCGAAGTAGAGGTCATCGACATCAAAGAACTACAGCGCAAACGGCTGATGCAGGGCGCTTTCTCTCCCGCACTGCTTCAAGCGATGCGAGAGGCGATAGATGCCGGCGAGCAGGTGATTCTTTTCCAGAACCGCAGGGGATTTGCGCCAAGCGTCTCGTGCCACGTATGTGGGTGGGTGCCCCGCTGTCCACACTGCGACGTGCCATTAACGCTTCATAAACGGACAGGACACATGACCTGCCACTACTGCGGCTTCACCGCCGAGATTCCCGGACGATGTCCTGCCTGCGAGAATAGCGACTTGCGAGGACGAGGTTACGGAACAGAACGCATCGAAGATGAGATTCAAAAGCACTTCCCTTCCGCCCGCATCGCTCGCATGGATCTCGACACCACACGCACGCGGACTGCCTACGAAGCACTGATTCAGGATTTTGCCTCCGGCGAGACAGACGTCCTCATCGGCACACAGATGGTCACGAAGGGGCTTGACTTCGAACGCGTCAGCGTCGTGGGCATCCTCTCCGCCGAAACTATGCTGAACCAACCAGACTTCCGAGCCTATGAGCGTTCTTTCCAAATGCTGGCACAAGTGGCTGGACGTGCAGGACGACGACAGCACCGAGGACGCGTCTTTCTACAGACCTTCAACGCCGATTTGGGACTCATCCGACAGGTCGTCAGTAACGATTACGAGGGTGCTTATCAGGAGCAGATGCTGGAACGACGACAATTTGCCTATCCGCCTTTTGTGCATTTGGTCACGGTGTACGTGAAACACCGTCACCTTGCCGTAGTGGACGCATTGGCAAAAGAGATAACCTTACGCCTGCGTGCTTCGTTCGGGACGCGCGTGTTAGGCCCCGACGAACCGCCAATCGGACGTGTGGCCAGCCTCTTCATCCGTCGCATCATGCTCAAGTTAGAACCTGGATTACCCATGCCGCAGGTCCACGAACTCTTATCGCAGCTCCGCAAAGACCTCTTGGGAATGAAAACCTATGCTTCGGCCCTCTTTTATTTCGACGTAGACCCCCTATCTTAGATCTTTTACCAGAAAAAGACAGGCGAACTGCAAAAAGTTATCTTTTTTGAAACGCCTAATCGAAGATTTTGCTTATCTTTGCAGCGAAAATACGCCCAGATGGTGGAATTGGTAGACACGAGGGACTTAAAATCCCTTGACCAGTGATGGTCGTACGGGTTCGACCCCCGTTCCGGGCACGCCTTTACTATCTTACCCTATTATTTTCACGAAAAATCGATTTGCAATGAAACGCCTTTACGCCATCTCCTTCATGCTTATCGCTCTTTGCGCTGTACTATCAGCACAGACACTTCCCACGTTCTCCACAACCGATGCCGAAACATGGTATCTCATTCAGTTCCGCAATGGAGAAGCTGCCTTGCAGGACATGGGTGAAGGTGCCAACCTAAAGACTGCAGACATCGACAAGACCAACGAAGCGCAGTTGTGGAAAATCGAAGGCACACAAGCAAAGTGCGAGATAATCAGCAAAGCCGGTCGGCATATTTACTATAATGGAAGTAAATACGCTACCTCAGCATCGCAGACGGGTAACCTCAAGCTGGTGAAGACCACCAACGCCACTTATGCACCTGCGTGGGAAATCCAGACCAGTACCACCAGCGGCAACTCTATGAACCAATGGGGCGGAGCAGGCGCCGGCAGAGAGCTCGGATCGTGGAGCGCCAACGACCCCAATAATCCCCTCTTATTTATCGACCCTGCGACTTTACCCGAAACAGACCCGCAACCGACTAAGCTGAAGGAATGGGCCTGCGCCGCCAATACCCTTTATCGTCCCGAAGAACCCCTCACGCTCTGGTACACTGCTCCCGTCACCAAGGCTTCTGTCAGCGACCCATGGATGGAGTATGCACTCCCCATCGGCAACGGCCAACTGGGGGCCATGATCTACGGCGGCATCCGGCAGGACATCGTACAGTTCAATGAGAAGACGCTGTGGACGGGATCATCGACCAACTACAACCGTGATGGTGGCTATCAGAACTTCGGACACATCTATATCGAAGACACTTCCGACCGCTTTGAGACAACCTCTACGAAAGGGGTGAAGGATTACGTCCGAACCCTCGATCTCACCACAGCGACAGCAACCGCCGAATGGAAGAACCCCGACAAATCGGTGACTTTCCGTCGCGAGTTTATCGCCTCCTATCCGGATCAGGTCATTGCCATTCACCTCACTGCCAGCGAACCAGGTCAGCTCAGTCAGCGCATCTATCTATGGAACGCACATAACCTTCGTGCCACCTATGCCGACGGAGAAGGCTTTTTTGAAGGGGCCCTTCAGACCGTAAGCTACAACGCTCGCATGAAAGTCATCGCCACAGGCGGTAGCACAACGACCGACGAAAAAGGCATCCACGTAGAGGCTGCCAACGAGATTCTCATCGTCCTCTCAGCCGTAACAGACTACGACCCCATCGCTCGAGGATTTGTCAGTGGAACAGACCTCATCGGAAGTCGCACGAAAACAATAGTCGACGCGGCTGTCGCTAAAGGATGGAATGCACTCTATACCGACCACGTAAACGACTACCAGCCCATCTTCAACCGCTGCCGTCTGAATCTTGACAAGGCCAAGAACACCAAAGCCACCAACCTGTTGGTAGACCAATATGCCAAATTGACCTCCAGAACCAGCCTTAAGGCTTCGGCAGACGCCCGTATGCTGGAAAGCCTCTATTTCCAATATGGCCGTTACATGCTGATAGCCTCTTCGCGCGGCATCGACCTGCCCAACAACCTGCAAGGAATCTGGAACCACAAGAACAATCCACCCTGGTGCTCCGACATTCATGCCAACATCAATATACAGATGAACTACTGGCCTGCCGAAATCACTGGACTGCCCGAGATGCACGAGAAATACCTTAACTATCTTTATAACATGGCCATCGTGCAACCCGTGTGGAAAAACTACGCTACAGGCAGCGGTACTGACGGGCGTTTCCTACACCATACGACAGGATGGGCCTGCTACACTGAGAACAACATCTTTGGATGCTGCACCAACTGGATGGCTGCCAACTATCCCGAGGCTGGCGCATGGAGCTGCGACCATCTCTGGCAGCACTATCGATTCACGCTCGACCGTGATTTCCTCAAGCAAAAAGCCCTCCCTGTCATGCTTTCTGCCACACTTATGTGGATGCAGCGACTGAAGAAGGCCAACGACGGCACGTGGGAATGCCCCAACGAATACTCGCCTGAACACGGACCAACGGAGAATGCCACCGCCCACTCCCAGCAAATCGTCTGGAACCTCTTCGACATGACCATCAAGGCTATCGAAATACTCGGGCTGGAAGAGGCTGGTGTTAGCGAGAGTCTCTTCAATCAGATGAAGACCAAGTTCGAGAATCTCGATACAGGGTTGCACATCGAGACCTACAATGGCACCTACGGCACGACACGCGAAGGTGTAAGCACGGGCGATGAAATTCTCCGCGAATGGAAATATACCGACTACGCCACTGGCAATGGAGGCGAGAGTGGCCACCGTCACCTCAGTCACCTCATGGCACTCTATCCCTTTGCAGCCCTGCCGGCTACGAGCCCCTATTACATGCCTGCCGTACGCAGTCTGATGCTACGAGGTCTGCCCTCGACGGGGTGGTCGATGGGATGGAAGGTCAACCTGTGGGCACGTGCACTCAATCCCGACCAATGCGTAGAACTCTTCAAGCGCGAGTTTAAACACAGTACAACCTACGGCACTGATCAGAATCAAGGCGGTATCTACTACAACCTCTTCGATTCCCATGCGCCCTTCCAGATTGACGGCAATTTCGGCATCACAGCAGGTATGGCTGAGATGTTGTTACAAAGCCACACAGACACACTGCATCTACTGCCCGCCTTGCCATATATCTGGCCAAAAGGAAGTGTGAAAGGTCTGCGGGCCGTAGGAGGATTCGAGGTAGACCTCACCTGGGAAGAGAACAAGCTCACTACAATGACTCTCCACAGCCTCAAAGGTCAGAACGTTAAATTGGCATATCCGGGTATCGACCAAATTAAGATCCTCTTATCCGACGGAAACGTCACGCCCACCCGCCTCAGCGAGGACCGCATCGAGTTCCAAACGCAGGAAGGAATGACTTATGTCCTTGTCTTCGATGAAGAGACGAGAATCGGCCAGCCGCGAGCCGACCTTCAGCCTTCTGCGGCATCCGATACCGTTTACGACCTTTCCGGACGCGAAGTGCGGAAAGCCGAGAGTGCCCACGGCCTGCTTATTCGCAACCACCGCAAAACCCTTCGTTGAGCTTTGCACGTACTCCACATCAATACTTCTGAACTGACAGGCGGCGCGGCCATTGCGGCCAGCCGCCTTGTCCGTGCTATAAACCGTCACGGCATCAAAGCCTGGCTTTTGGTACGCGATCAGCAGACAGAAGAACCCACGACATTGACGTTTCCTTCCCAATGGCAACTGAAGTGGGCTTTTTTATGGGAGCGAGCACGCATTTGGATGACCAATGGGTTTTGCCGGGAGAACCTATGGAGTATAGACATCGCATGCGCGGGAGCGGACATCACCCGTCTGCCCGCATTTCAGGAAGCCGACATTATCCACCTCCATTGGATAAATCAGGGTCTGCTGTCCACCAGACAACTTGAACGCATTTTCGCCAGCGGAAAGCCCATTGTATGGACGCTTCACGACATGTGGCCCGTGACGGGAATCTGTCACCATGCCGGCACGTGTGAACATTATCATACCCACTGCCATGATTGCCCACTCTTGCATTTTCCCTCATTCCACGACCTCGCGTGGCTGGTCTACCAGAAAAAAATAAAAGCCTATAGCCAGGGACGCATCGCCTTTGTCGGCGTCAGTCGTTGGATGACGGAACGGGCACAACAAAGTGCCCTCACAAAGGGGCACACCCTGCATACCATCGGAAACGCCCTTGCCTTGGAAGAGTTCGTCCCCACAGACCGAAGCCTTGCCCGCCAGACTCTCGGGATTCCCGACCAAGTGCCCGTTATCGCCTTCGGTGCAGCACGCATCGACCTGCCCGCAAAGGGGCTCCAGCGTCTATTGGACGCCATCGACACCGACGTACTCCGACAGCTTAACCCACACCTGCTTCTCTTCGGCAACTGTAAGGACGAGACACTTTGGTCGCGTATTCATTGCACCTACACTTACGTCGGAGAAGTACAAGGCAGCGAGGCACTAAGCCGTCTTTATTCATCTGCAGACGTTCTCGTCAACACCTCCGACTACGAGACATTCGGTCAGACGCTGACAGAAGCGATGGCCTGCGGATGCACACCTGTCAGCTTCGATTGCGGCGGACAGAGCGACATCATTCGCCACCGAGAAGATGGCTATCTGGCTCAGGCCTACGATATTGCAGACCTCGCCGAAGGTATCCGGTGGGCACTTACCACCCGCCTCCCCGCTCACCTCTTACGGCAAAGTGCCGCACGCTTCTCCACCGACTCCATCGCACGACAATATTCCGAACTGTACGAAACACTTCTATGATACGTTTCACTATCGCCACCGTCACCTATAATGCAGGTGCCACCATCGCTCGCACCTTGAAAAGCGTTGCCTCCCAGACCTATCCTGCTGTGGAGCACATCATCGTGGACGGCTGTTCCACAGATGACACTATGACGCAAATACAACTTTATGTGGAGCAAAACACCGACCAGCCTCTTTCTCGCACCATTACCCTCGTCCGCGAACCTGACAACGGTTTGTATGACGCCATGAACAAAGCCATTCTGCAAGCGCGAGGCGATTATCTGATTTTCCTCAACGCCGGCGACTGCTTTCACAGCACCACGGTGCTCAAAGAAGTGGCAAAACAGCTAGAAGAAAACTTCAACCCTGCACGTTTCCCTGCTGTCGTCTATGGCGAGACCGACCTTACAGATGCTCAGGGCAAATTCCTGCGACATCGCCGTCTGCAAGCACCCGAGCGGCTTCGTTCTGCCTGTTTCCTGCAAGGGATGTTGGTCTGTCACCAGAGTTTTTACGTCCGCACGGATATCGCCCGTTCCGAGCCTTACGACCTGCACTACCGATTCTCAGCTGATTACGATTGGTGCATCCGTGTGATGAAACGGGCAGAACGTCGAGGACTGGCCTTGTATAACACAAGACTCATTCTCACAGACTACCTGAGTGAGGGTATGACAACTCGCAACCATCGCCGCTCACTATTGGAACGTTTCCGTCTGATGGCTCATCACTATGGATGGACCCGGGCACTCGCCGCTCATGCATGGTTCGTAGTCCGCGCCTGCATCAAGCGCTAAGAGCCACTTCATAAATAGTGTAAAAAAGCAAGGTCAAGTCAAAAGAATTCGCTACCTTTGCGGCCACAAAAGGAAATACATACCATTTACAATGCTTGAAATAAAGAACCTTCACGCCAGTGCAGGCGACAAAGAAATACTGCGAGGCATTAATCTCACTGTACGCCCAGGCGAGATCCACGCTCTCATGGGCACCAACGGTGCAGGGAAGTCTACACTATCTAATGTCCTTGTCGGCCACCCCGCTTACACCGTTACGGAAGGCAGCGTGTACTTCAAAGGAAAAGACCTGTTGGCCATGTCACCCGACCAGCGCTCGCACGAAGGTCTGTTCCTCTCGTTTCAGCAGCCTGTCGAGATTCCTGGCGTCAGCATGACTTCATTCATGCGTGCCGCTCTCAATGCCAAGCGCAAGTACCACGGCCTCGAACCTCTGGACGCTTCCGCATTTCTTCGTCTGATGCGAGAGCGCCGTCAAATCGTCGGTCTGGACAACAAGTTGGCCAACCGCGGTGTCAACGAAGGTTTCAGCGGTGGCGAACGTAAACGTGCCGAAATCTTCCAGATGGCCATGCTGGAACCATCCTTCTGCATCCTCGACGAGACTGACTCTGGTCTGGATGTAGATGCCTTACGCATTGTCGCAGAAGGGTTCAACAAACTACGTACGCCTGAGACTGCGGCCATCGTCATCACCCACTACCAACGTCTGCTTGACTACATCCGTCCCGATGTCGTGCATGTCTTGCTTGACGGACGCATCGTCAAGACGGGTGGCCCCGAGCTGGCTCTGGAAATCGAAGAGCGTGGTTTCGATTGGATAAAAGAGGAAGTGCAATGAAACAGTACCTCGACCTCTTCCTCCATCATCGACAGCTGCTGGATGCCCAGGCGCCAGCCGTGCTCAACCGTCAGCGTGAACGAGCTGCACAAGCTTTGATGCAGTTAGGGATGCCCACACGACACGATGAGGATTATCGCTACACAGATGTCGCAGCAGCCCTCGCACCGGACTATGGTTTCCAACTGGGTGGTTCTGCCACTACAGCATTGACGCCAGACAACGAGCACACGGCTGCAGACCTCTATGCCCACCTGGCCCGTCCCGAAGACAATGCACTGACGGCTCTCAACACCTTGCTGGCTCAGGATGTCCTCATGGTGTCTGTTCCCGCAGGCACAAAGATGAAACGACAGGTTCGCCTGTTCAATCCGCAGCGAAACGCACAACCTCTCATGGCTCATCGCCGCATCCTTGTCATCGCCGAGCCGGACAGCCATCTGCAACTTATCTTAGACGACAAGGTTCCATCGAACGAGAAAGAGGTCAAAGCAGAGACGCTGACAACAACAGTAACCGAAATCTTTGTCCGCCGCGGAGCAAAGGTAGAGGTCTACGAGAATGAACAAACGCACACGAAGAACCATCGCTTCTCCGAGCTTTATGTTCATCAGGAAGGGCATTCGTCCTTCATTCATGCCAACCTCACCCTGCAATGTGGCCTCACCCGCAACCGCATCCACGTACAACTGTCCGAGCCACACGCCGAGACGACACTTCTGGGTTGCACCGTGGCCGACGGCACACAGCACGTCGATGCCAACACACTCATCGACCACAGTGCGACAGACTGCAGCAGCCACGAGCTTTACAAATTCGTTCTTGACGGCCAGGCCGAAGGAGCCTTTGCAGGGCGCATCTTAGTACGTCCTGACGCACAGCGCACACTCTCCGACGAGACCAACGCCAACCTCGTCTGCACACCGGAAGCTCACATGTGGGCACAGCCCATTCTGGAAATCTATGCCGACGACGTCCGCTGTTCACATGGTGCCACGGTAGGACAGCTCTCCGCCGATGCCCTGTTCTACATGCAACAACGCGGCCTGCCGCCCGATGAAGCACGTCTGCTGCTCAAGCAGGCTTTTGCGGCCGACGTTATCAGCAAGGTACCCGACGCCCCCATTCGCGAACGTTTTCTTCACCTTCTCGAACAGCGGTTCAGTCACCAACTGACCAACTGCCGCGAGTGCCATCGATGCCTATGATCACCCTCCACTCCGTCCACGTAGACGTACCTTCACTCGATGTCAGCCATCTCTGCCAATGGGTAAAAGCCGTTGCCGCCACCTACGACCGCAAGGTGGGCGACATCGCATACGTCTTTGTCGATGACGACGAGATTCTGCGCGTCAACCGTCAGTTCCTTCAACACGACTACTATACTGATATCATCACCTTCGATTATTCGCAGGGCAATGTTATCAGCGGCGACCTCTTCATCAGCCTCGACACCGTTCGTTCAAATGCCGAAGGCCTCGGGCAGAGCTACGACCGTGAGCTCCGTCGCGTCATTATCCATGGTGTACTCCACCTCTGCGGCATCAACGACAAAGGTCCGGGAGAGCGCGAACTCATGGAAGCTGCCGAGAACCAGGCTCTGGCTCTCCTTTCATAAGTTCGTCACCCACTCTCAGCATGTTCACCCTTTAATACCCCATAAAATAATGAAAAAACTCTTTTTTCTCTCCGCACTCGCGCTCGCTTTCTGCGCCGTCAGCTGCCAAAAGAGCGGCTATCGTATCACTGGTTCTGCCACTGGTGCTGAAGACGGCGACACCGTCATTCTGGCCAATGTCAGCGGCATGTTCGACATCGACACCCTGCAGGTCACCGTTGTCAAGGGCGGCACGTTCACCTTCAAGGGCGAACAGCCTGAACCCGCCATGCGCTATGTCATCTGGCATTCAAATGTACTTAACGATGTCACCATCGCCACACAGTTTGCCCTCGAGAATGCCAACATCACGATTCGTCTGGACACTGCCGAGAACGCGTTGGCAGAAATCAGCGGCACACTGGCCAATGAAGCACTCACGGACATTGGCCGCAAAGAAATGGCCATCAATCAAAAGGCACAGCCCATCTTCGCACTCCTCAGCGATACTTCGGCCACCGAGGCCCAACGCGCCGAGGCCGAGACTGCAATCAATAATCTACAAGAAGAGATGGCTGCAACCTACCGTGATTTCATCAGTGCTAACATCGGCAACATTGCCGGACAGACCTATCTGACCAACTACGCTCCGATGCTCGAGGACGACTTCGTGATAGAGCAACTGGCTGCACTGCCTGCCGACCTCAAGAATGAGGCCATCAACGACCTGCGCGGACAGTACGAGGTGAAGGCCAAGACCGCGATAGGCAAACAGTTCACCGACATCACGGCTGCCACACCCGAAGGCAAGAACCTCAGTGTCAGCGATGTCGCCAAGAAAGCGAAAGTCGTAATGATTGACTTCTGGGCCAGCTGGTGCGGTCCTTGTCGTTCAGAGATGCCTCATGTCAAGAAAGCTTACGAGCAGTACCACGCCCAGGGCTTCGACATCATCGGTGTCAGTCTCGACAGCGATGCCGACGCATGGAAGAAAGCCATCGCCGACCTCGGTCTGACGTGGAACCATATCTCCGATCTCAAGGGCTGGGAGTGCGTTGGCGCTGCCGACTATGGCGTGCGTTCCATCCCCGCTTCCGTCCTCATCAAGGATGGGGTCATCGTGGCACGCGACTTGCGGGGCGAAGAACTCGCATCTAAGGTCGGAGAACTCCTGAAAGATTAAATGTTTGAAAGTCCCTGCCCCACCTTCCGCAAAGGGAGAAAACGCCCTTCCTTTGGACGTTCCCGGTAATCTATGAGCCCAGCGTGAGAGGTAGAGAGGCCCAAAGTGTAAGATTTGGAAGACACTTCAACCCGCATCCCCGACGAAGCCACCTTACGCTTCGTCCTCGAGCACCGAGACGCCGACGTCCGCAGCCTCGCCCTTCGGGGTGTGCCTGCGGGCGTCGACCTTCATGCGGCCCTCACGCAGATTGAAGGGCACCAGTTAGCACGACACAAACTACCGACATGGTCACAGACAGAGGGTATCTTGTGGCCCGTCCGCCTTTCTATGGAACAATGCTCCAGCGACATCACAGCCGCTTACAAGCGACAACTCGTAGCACGTCTGCTTGCGTCCCAGACTCCTCCCTCTCCTTCTTTCCCCTCTCCGCCTTCCCCTTTGTCATCTCCTTCTTTCCCCTCTCCTCTTTCCCCTTTGTCATCTCCTTCTTCCAGTCCCTGTGCCCGTTGCGTTCGCAACGGTTCCTCCTTTGCCGACCTGACCGCAGGCTTCGGCGTAGATTTCGCGGCACTGGCTCCTCTCTTCGCCCACGCCACCTACGTGGAACAGCAGGCATCGCTCTGTGCCCTGGCCCGACACAACTTCCCGCTATTGGGACTCAAACAGGCTGAGATCCGTCATGCCACAGCCGAAGAGGTGCTGCAGGAGCGAATCACCGCCGAAAGACAAACGCAGTCCCGCACCGATAGCGCCCTGCCAGCACAGTACGACACTGTCTCCGCCCCACCCTACACCCTGCTCCTACTGGACCCCGCACGTCGCGATGCGGCCGGACGCAAAGTGGCACTGCTGGAAGACTGCACTCCCAATGTCGTTGTTCTGAAAGAGCAGTTACTTACAGCCGCACGCCATGTTCTGCTGAAACTCTCTCCCATGCTCGACATCACAGCAGCCGTAAACGCCCTGGCGCCCGTGACCGAAGTACATGTGGTCGCCGTAGGTGGGGAATGCAAGGAGCTGCTGGTAGTGATGGGGAATCACCTTCCCTCAGCAGAAGAGTGGTCACTGTCAAAGGTCCCCATCCACTGTGTCGACCTGACGGTCACATCGCCCTGCAACAGCAACCTCGCCTCCCCTCTCATCTTTACGCGATCCGAGGAAGCCTCATCCCCGCTGCCACTTGCCAGCGCCCTGGGGCCGTACCTCTTCGAGCCAAATGCTGCGCTGCTCAAAGCTGGTGCTTACAGGTTACTCTGCCAGCGCTATGGCGTTGAGAAGCTGGCGCCCTCCACTCACCTCTACACCTCCGACCATCCCGTGCCTGACTTTCCGGGGCGGCAGTGGCATGTCGTCGCTTCCACGACCTTCAGCAAGCGAGAGTTGCGCGCATTCCTCACGCGCATCCCGGCAGCCGACCTCACCACACGCGGTTTTCCCTTGTCCGCAGAACAGCTCCGCCACCAGCTGCATCTGCGAGCCGGTGGCGGAGCCCATCTCGTAGCGACCACCTTGGCCGACGGCAAGCGCGTGCTATGCCAGGTGGAGCGCTGTTAAGTCTCTCGTTTACTTCTTGTTTGTCATGGAGTAGACCACATCCATGATTTCCTTGCCGATAGCATCGGCCGCATCCATGGTGGCTGCTTCGCTGTAGACACGGATAATAGGTTCGGTGTTGCTCTTGCGCAGATGCACCCACTTGTCAGGGAAGTCTATCTTCACGCCGTCGATGTCGTTCACCTCTTCTTTCTTATACAGCTCCTTCACCTTGGCCAGGATGGCATCCACGTCAGTGTCTGGCGTGAGGTCGATGCGGTTCTTGGCAATGGCATAGGCCGGATAGGTGGCGCGCAGCTCACTGGTTTTCATGCCGCGCTTAGCCAGATAGGTGAGGATGAGGGCTATGCCGACGAGGGCGTCACGGCCATAGTGGGCTGCGGGATAGATGACGCCGCCGTTGCCCTCGCCGCCAATGACGGCGTGGGTGGCTTTCATCTTCGTGACCACATTGACCTCGCCGACAGCCGAGGCGTTGTACTCGCAGCCGTACTTACGTGTGACGTCGCGCAGGGCACGTGTCGAAGAGAGGTTCGAGACCGTGTTGCCAGGTGTATGCTGAAGAATATAGTCAGCTACGGTGACGAGGGTGTACTCCTCGCCGTACATCGTGCCGTCCTCGCAGAACAATGCCAGACGGTCCACGTCGGGGTCCACGACAAAAGCGATGTCGTAGCCGCCCTTCTGCATCAGTGCTTTGATGTCGCCCAGGTTCTTCTCCAGCGGCTCGGGGTTGTGTTGGAAGTCACCCGTAGGTTCGCCATAGAGGCAGGTGACCGTCTCCACGCCCAACTGTTCCAGCAGTTTCGGCAGGATAACGCCGCCCACACTGTTCACTGTGTCCAGTGCCACGCGGAACTTTCGTGCACGGATAGCCTCCACGTCCACGAGGTCCAGGGCTTTCACCAGGTCGATATGCTTCTGGTCGTAGGTGTTATCCTCGAAGTAGTGCCCCAGGTGGTCGACGTCGGCATACTCGAAATCCTCGGCAGCAGCGATACGCAGCACCTCGGCACCCTCAGCGGCATTCAGAAACTCGCCGTCCTGATTGAGCAGTTTCAGTGCATTCCACTGACGGGGGTTATGGCTGGCGGTGAGGATGATGCCTCCGCAGGCACCCTCCTTCGTCACGGCAATCTCCGTGGTAGGCGTGGTGGCCAGACCGATGTTCACCACATCGAAGCCCATGCCCATCAGCGTACCACAGACGACGTTCTTCACCATCTCGCCTGAGATGCGGGCGTCGCGCCCAACAACAATCTTGTTCGACGTCACCTTCGTTGTCTTGCGGATGAGGGTGGCATAGGCCGAGACGAACTTCACGATGTCCAGCGGGTTGAGTGTATCGCCGGCACGGCCGCCTATTGTTCCTCGAATACCGGAAATAGATTTTATCAGTGTCATAGGATAATATTGGGAATTAAAATATTGAAACGTTGGGAATTTGAAATATTGAAACGATGAGAAATTAAAACGTTGAGGCGCTGAAAGATAAGACGCTTACTGCTCCTTCACGAAAGCAGCCATCTCAGGCTTCAAGGCGTATGCACTCTTGAAGAGAGCCAGCTGGTTGCGTGCGCGGTCCAGGTTATGCTCTGGATAGCGGCACTTCCAGTATTTATCGCCATTGAGGAAGTCCCACAGGAAGCGCACGGCCTGCATGTAGGGGAAGAGCGTAGCGGCATAAGGCAGCAGTTCGCGTTCCGTAGGTGTGAGGAAGGCCTTTGCCGAGCGCAGGTAGCCGCGTGTGAAAGCCTTGAATATCTCCATGTTGAAGCCTACATGACTTAGGTCTGCATCGTCCTCGGCGGTGAAGTTGGCTGCCGTGCGCAGGAAGTCACCGTAGTCCGAGAAGATAAAGTTAGGCATCACCGTGTCGAGGTCGATGACACACAGCACGCGGTCGTTCTTGTCGAACATCATGTTGTTCACCTTCGTGTCGCAGTGGCAGATGCGTTTGGGCAACTTGCCTTCACGGCCGAGGCGTTCGGCCAACGTCATCTCGTCGGCATAGGACAGCAGTTCGTCAATCATCGGTTGCACGGAAGCTACGCGTCCGGCAGGATCGGCGGCAATCACCTCCTTGAGTTGTTTGAGGCGGAACTCCATGTTGTGGAAATCCTTGATGGTCTCGCCCAGTGGCACGGGGATGTCGGCCAGCATGGCCTGAAAGTCGCCGAAGGCTTCGCCGGCAGCCTCACTACTTTCCGGATTCACCGCCTGCTTCGTCACAGCATCGTTGATGAACACCATCAGTCGCCACGGCTCACCGTCGACACGCGTGTACAGTTTCGAGGCATCGTCCTTCAAGGGCACGAACGTGAGCACACGGCGGTCGATGTCCGTCTCGCCACGTGCCTGAAGCTTCTGGCGGATGTGTCCCGTCACGGCGCGGATGTTGTTCATCAGCATGTCCACGTCTGGGAAGACGTTCGTGTTGATGCGCTGCAGCACATAGTCCGGTGCTCCCGTCTGAGCCGTCTTCACCAGCAGCGTGTCATTGATGAGTCCCTCGCCCAAAGGCTTGATTTCTGCGACCGTGCCACGGATGGCAAAGCGGTCGACAATGGCAAATAGTTTCTCGTCCATAAGAATCTTTGTCGTTAAAGGTTTTCAAAGCTTTCGGCTACAAAGATAATACTTTTGCCGACTACTTGTGCAAGGAAAGCATACTTTTTTCTCACGACAGTGAATTTTTTAACCCAAACCCATATAAAACATTTCCTTTACACCAGTAGAATAAAAACGTAGAGG
>CAMVFC010000016.1 GCA_947166655.1 uncultured Prevotellaceae bacterium | reverse complement strand
CGGCATCCACCTGTACAGTAGAGCCTTCAGTGAGGGTCCCGTCGAGGATAAGCTGGCAGTAGGGGTCTTCGACTGCCGTCTGCAGGAGACGTTTCAGGGGACGCGCTCCGAACTGCACGTCGTAGCCCTTGCGGGCGAGCCACTGGCGGGCGACGTCGGTGACCTGCAGACTGTAGCCCAGGCCTTCGATGCGGGCGCACAGGGGCTTGAGCTCGATATCGACGATGCGCTGTATGCTCTCGGGCGAGAGCTGGTCGAAGAAGATGATGTCGTCCAGACGGTTGAGGAACTCGGGCGAGAACTGGCGCTGGAGGGTCTTCTGGATGATGCCGCGGGCGTAGTCGCGGTTGTGCAGGTCGCCCTGAGCGTTGAAACCGATGCCCTGTCCGAACTCCTTGAGCTGGCGTGTGCCAGTATTGGAGGTCATGATGATGACAGTGTTGCGGAAGTCCACGGTGGTGCCGTTGCCGTCGGTGAGGCGTCCCTCGTCCATCACCTGCAGCAGCAGGTTGAAGATGTCGGAATGGGCTTTCTCTATCTCGTCGAGCAGCACGATGCTATAGGGCTTGCGGCGCACACGGTCGGTGAGCTGTCCACCCTCTTCGTAGCCTATGTATCCCGGAGGAGCACCGACCATGCGGCTGACGGTGTGCTTCTCCATGTACTCGGACATGTCGATGCGGATAATGGCATCCTCGGATCCAAAAAGTTCTACGGCAAGCTGTTTGGTGAGGTAGGTCTTTCCAACACCCGTGGGGCCGAGGAACATGAAGGTACCAATGGGCTTGCGGGGGTCTTTCAGTCCGACACGTGAGCGTTGGATGGCACGGACGAGTTTGTCAACGGCATCGTCCTGTCCTACGACGGCCTGCTTGAGGTGGCTGCTGAGGTCGCGCAGACGAAGGTTCTCGCTCTCCCCTACCCTTTGCACGGGTATGCCGGTCATCATACTGACAACGTCGGCGATGTCCTTCTCGTCAATGGGCGCACGCACTTCGCTGAGCTCGTGGTCCCAGTCGCGCTTCATCAGGGCGAGGCGTTCCTGCTCGGCGGCCAGCTGGTCGCGGTATTCGGCCGCCAGCTCGAAGTTCTGCATGGAGACGGCTTTGTTCTTCATCTCCTGCAGGTGGGCGCAGAGCTCTTCTTTCTGTATGATGTCCTGACTGACGGGCACATTGGCCATATGGGCCCGTGCTCCGGCCTCGTCCATGGCATCGATGGCCTTGTCGGGCAGGCTGCGGTCTGTCATATAGCGCTCGGTAAGCCGCACACAGGCTTGTATGGCAGCATCGCTGTAGCGCACGTTGTGGTGGTCTTCGTAGCGTTCCTTGAGGTTGTTAAGTATCTGCACGGTCTCGTCGACGCTGGTAGGTTCGACGAGCACCTTCTGGAAACGTCGTTCGAGCGCTCCGTCTTTCTCTATACTCTTCTTGTATTCGTCGATGGTGGTGGCGCCGATGCACTGCACCTGCCCTCGTGCGAGGGCTGGTTTCAGCATATTAGCCGCGTCCATGGTGCCTGCAGCCGAACCAGCGCCGATGATGGTGTGTATCTCGTCGATGAAAAGAATAATCTCGGGGTGGTCGGTAAGCTCGTTGATAATGGCTTTGATGCGTTCTTCGAACTGGCCGCGGTACTTGGTTCCTGCGACAACTCCAGCCAAATCGAGCACTATGATGCGCTTATCAAAGAGCAGTCGCGGTACCTGACGGGCGATGATGCGCTGTGCCAGCCCTTCTACGATGGCGCTCTTGCCCACGCCCGGCAGACCGATGAGGATGGGGTTATTCTTTTTTCTGCGGCAGAGAATCTGTGCCACGCGCTCTATCTCGCGCTGCCGTCCCACGACAGGGTCGAGCAGTTTCTTGCTGGCAGCCTGTGTGAGGTCGGTGCCAAAAGTGTCGAGGGCAGGCGTGCCACTCTTTCCCTGACCCGTTCCCCGACGTGTGGAGGTCTGTGCAGTGCTGGAGGGGCGTCCCGTGTTGTGCAGGTCGTTGTCCTCCTCCTCGTCGTCCTCATCTTCATCTTCGTCGGTAAAGCCGAAACCCATGGAAGGTTCCTGTCTCCGCATGAGGATGTTTTTAATATTCTGATAGTCGATATTAGCCTCGCTCAGCAGTTTTGCTACAGGCTCGTCGGCATTATGCAGAAAGGCAAGGAGAAGGTGCTCGGTGTCGGCCTCTTCAGCCTTCATGGCACGTGCCTCGAGAATCATCAGCTTGATAATGCGTCCGGCAGCATCGCTGAGCAGTGGCTCGCGGTTCTGCGAATAGCCGAAGGCACTTCTCTCCAGACGGGATTTAAGCTTTGGCAAGTCGAGGGAATAGTCCTTCAGCAGCGCCATGGCGGTGCAGTCCGACTCGCGCATCAAGGCCAGCATAAGGTGCTGCGGTTCTACACGGTCAGAATGCAGGCGGACAGCTTCTTCCTGCCCGAAATGAAGTATTTCAGTAATCTTGGGTGAAAGCTTATTTTCCATATTTATGAGTCCGTTTCCCCTTTTGCGGGTGTGACTCCTATAGGATTCAAACCTATAACCTTCTGATCCGTAGTCAGATGCTCTATTCAGTTGAGCTAAGGAGCCTGATAAAATCCCTCAAAAGCGATGCAAAGGTAGGGGTTTCCTGAGAATTATGCAAGCTTTTCGAGGGATTTTTTATTAAAGAAGGTCTACAGAACGCTTCACAAAGCGTGTGAGAGCCTCTCCGGTGAGAAGTCCGTTCTGAAGCAGAGCAAGGTCAATGAGCTGGTGTACACGTTCGTTCGTGCACGCGTAATCATTAATGATTTGCTTCTTCTGCTGCTCCTGTGCCTCAATGTCCTTGCGGCACTGTTCCATATCTTTGCGTTCGTCGTCGGTAATCTCATCGTACTTCTTTTTGTCCTGTTCGGCCTGAAGCACGGCTTTGCGAGCGTTGAGTCCGCGGAGCTCTGCCTCAATAGGCTTCAGGGCGTCTGCCGTCGCAGTCTCGCTCTGCTGAAGAACCTCCTGTATGAGCCGGTTGTCGGTGTTGAGGACGAGGGTGTACATGTCGGGCATCTCGCCGTAGAAGCCCATGCCAGGCTGTATGCGTGCCATGTCTTTCATGCGACGCATGTATTCGCTCTGTGTGATGACGACAGGCATAGCCTCGGCACCCATGGGCTGCGTCTCGACGTGGAAAGTCGTTTTGTCAGTCTTGGGCATCTGCGTCTCGAATACGGCTGACAAGTTGGCAGCGCGACCTGCGTCGAGAGCCTCTCCTTTCTGGTCGTCTTTCTGAATGAGACGGTCAATGACGTCAGCGTCGACACGCGTGAAGGTTGTTTTCTCGAGCTTGCGTTCCAGCATCTGCACCACGGGCACGTCGAGCTGGCCATCCATGATCAGGACACTATAGTTTTTCTGGCGGGCAGCGTCAATGTAGGAGTACTGCGCGTCGCGGTCGTTGGTATAGAGGTAGACCAGTTGTCCGTCCTTATTCGTCTGGTTGTCCTTAATGAGTGTCTGGTACTCCTCGAGGGTAAAGTACTTGCCTTCAGTGTCCTTGAAGAGGGCAAAACTCTTGGCTTTCTCATAAAAATCATCCTCGGTGAGCATGCCATAGTTGATAAAGATCTTGAGATCGTCCCACTTCTGCTCGTAGTCAGCTCGGTTGGTTTTGAAGATGCTGGAGAGACGGTCGCTCACCTTCTTGGTGATATAGGTGGATATCTTCTTCACGTTACTGTCGCTCTGCAAGTATGAACGGCTGACATTCAATGGAATATCTGGAGAGTCAATGACACCGTGCAACAATGTGAGAAAGTCGGGAACGATGCCTTCTACCTGGTCTGTGACAAAGACTTGATTGCAATAGAGCTGAATCTTATTGCGCTGCAGGTCGATGTTCTGCTTGATTTTCGGGAAGTAAAGAACGCCTGTGAGGTTGAAGGGATAGTCCACATTGAGGTGAATCCAGAAAAGGGGCTCGTCGGACATGGGATAGAGTTCGCGGTAGAACTTCTTGTAATCCTCGTCGGTGAGGTCACTGGGCTTACGCGTCCAGATGGGTGTGGTGTCGTTGACCTGATTGTCTTCGTCGGTGTCCTGCATCTTGCCGTCTTTCCACTCCTGTTTTTTTCCGAAAACAACGGGCACAGGCAGGAAGCGGCAATACTTCTTCAGCAATCCTTCGAGCTTTTCTTTCTCAAGGAACTCCTTGCAATCATCAGAGATGTGCATGACAATGTCAGTGCCACGGTCGGCTTTCTCTACCTCTTCCAGCGTGAACTCTGGCGAACCGTCGCAACTCCATTTCTGTGCGGGCGCATCCTGATAGCTTTTTGTGATGATGTCCACGCGGTCGCTGACCATGAAGGAGCTGTAAAAGCCCAGACCAAAGTGGCCTATGATGGCATTGGCGTCATCCTTGTATTTGTCAAGGAAGTCGTTGGCGCCGGAGAAGGCTATCTGATTGATATACTTGTCAATTTCCTCTGCCGTCATACCAATACCACGGTCGCTGACGGTGATGGTGCCAGCCTCTTTGTCCACAGCAACCATGACTTTCAGCTCACCCAACTCACCAGTGAAGTCACCCTTACCGGCCAAGGTGCGTAACTTCTGGGTGGCATCGACTGCGTTGGAGACTATCTCACGAATGAAAATTTCATGATCAGAATACAGAAACTTTTTGATGACGGGGAAAATATTCTCTGTTGTAACCCCGATGTGTCCTTGTTGCATAGTTCAGATATTTAATTTAGATGTTGCTCGCTTCCTTGCAAAGAGCGTGCCAAACGGAGAGGCTTCATATTTTTTTCATTATTTTTATCACATTATTTGTTGTATGCGGATTATTTTACGTACCTTTGCCGCAACAATTTGTAATACTAAACACTTTACCGAAGAGTATGTCACTAGTTATTGTCTTTAAGCTGCTCGGCTCTCTGGCATTGCTGATGTATGGTATGAAAGCCATGAGCGAAGCATTGCAGAAGATGGCCGGACCACAACTGCGCCATGTGCTGGGCGCCATGACCACCAACCGCTTCACAGGTGCCCTGACGGGTATGTTTGTCACCGCTGCCGTGCAGTCCAGTACGGCTACCACGGTGATGACGGTGTCTTTCGTCAATGCGGGTCTGCTCACGTTGGCACAAGCCATCTCTGTCATCATGGGTGCCAATATCGGTACTACCCTCACCGCATGGATCATGTCGGCAGGTATGTCGTTCGACATCACCAGTGCCGTCTATCCTGCATTTCTCATAGGCATCGTACTTATCTATCAGAAGAAACACCGATACGTCGGAGATTTCCTTTTCGGTCTCTCCTTCCTCTTGCTGGGGTTAGGAACCCTGCGCATGACGGGTGCCGAGATGAACCTTGGAGAGAATCAGGCACTACTTGACTTTTTCTCTTCGTTCGACCCCGATTCATTCCTCACGACGCTGGTGTTTCTGATTCTGGGTGGCGTACTTACATTCTGTGTGCAGTCATCAGCCGCCGTGATGGCTATTACCATGATTCTGTGTTCGAGCGGTGCACTGCCCATTTACCAAGGCATCGCACTCGTCATGGGCGAAAACATCGGTACAACCATCACCTCCAACCTGGCAGCCCTGTCGGCCAATGCGCAGGCGCGCCGTGCCGCCTTTGCCCACATGTTCTTTAACATCTTCGGTGTCATCTGGATTCTCTTCGTGTTCCGCCCATTCATTGATGCTGTCTGTGGATTCGTGGGCTACGATGTTGACATGACCCGCGAGGCAGTCAGCGCAGAGGCCTATCTGGCCAATTCCGCCAAGCTTACTTTCGTGTTGGCAGCCTTCCATACCTGCTTCAACGTGTCCAATACGCTTATCTTGATTTGGTTCATTCCCCAGATTGAACGCTTTGTATGCTGGGTAATCAAGCCCAAGACACAGGACGAGGAGGAGGACTTCCGCCTGAATTTCATCACATCAGGTATCATGAAGACCCCGGAACTCTCAGTGCTCGAAGCCCACAAGGAAATAGAAGCTTTCTCGGACCGCATGCAGCGCATGTTCAGCATGGTACGCGAACTGCTCACGCTCAGCGCCTCAGCAACGGGGAAGAAAAAAGATAACCAGGAGACAGAGTTCAACAAGCTATACAGCCGCATTGAAAAGTACGAGAGTATCTCTGACAACATGGAGTTGGAAATCGCCAACTACCTCGACCAGGTGAGCGACGCACACCTCTCTGACGAGACGAAGGCCAAGATTCGTTCCATGCTGCGCGAGATCTCTGAGTTGGAGAGTATCGGCGACTCATGCTTCAACATGGCCCGCACCATTAGCCGAAAGTATCAGGGCAAGGAGGATCACTTCAATGAACAGCAGTATGCTCACCTGCACCAAATGATGGAGCTGACAGACAATGCGCTCTCACTGATGAACCAACTTATGAAGGGGCGCAAGGAGTCTTACGACGTGAACCGCACGTTTAACACCGAGAACGAAATAAACAACTACCGCAATCAGCTAAAGCAGCAGAATATCATTGACGTGAATAACCACGAATATACCTATGCCGTAGGTACTATCTACATGGACCTCGTCAACGAGTGCGAGAAACTGGGTGACTATGTGGTGAACGTTGTGGAAGCCCGCATGGGTACACGCCAACGGGATAACTAAGGGAACAAGACCTAAGTCTGGAGAGCGTGAACGCCAAGCTATACGGCATCAGAAGACCATACGCCTAAGCTTGACACACCACCATCGAAACATCATCGGAATACACATTAGCACTTCGCCGGGTGCGTAACGCCAGAACAAGCGTTGCTGCCCGGCGATGTGTATGAGATGCTGTAAGCCGTGAAGTACACCATTCGGTTGTACGTAATCCCCAGACTTGTTTTGTCCGAAGTTGCCACGGTCCAGGACATTCGTCCACAAACTCGACAGACGTACACGGTTGCCTTCGGTCAGCGGGAAAGGGAAATGCTGCTCTGGCAAGCCGAGGTGGTCAGTGAGCAACGTACCCATCTCGCAGTAAGCATTCTCCAAGCCCAGACCACGCAAATGAGTTTGTAGAAGAGACGCATCGATGGCATCTACATGGCGTTCCAACACCATCATCCAATCGCAGAACTGCCTCAACCCCACCCCTTCGATGATCAGATGATGAAAGAGATGTATGAAGGTGTATAGGGCATTATATGTGGGGGACAGTGTAGGGATGTCAGCGTATTCTTTCCCCTCGGTATCCAGCGGTACTTGCACGGTGGTGATGCATTCCCAGATGGCAGGCACGACATTACACTCCCAATAGCGCTGATATTTCAGACGGTTGAAACTGAGCAGACGCCGGTGCATCTCGTACTGGATGTCGTCCAACCGGAATTCTATGTGCTTGTCGCTGTTAGTATCTTTTAAGTCATCGGGCATACCATTGCCTTCCTCAGCCAGCAGCCGACGTACGAGCAAGCAAGCACGCTCCCAATCAGAGGGGTGGATATAGAAATCGATATCGCCGCTTTGACGCACAAAAGGGTCTGGATAGAGGGCAGACATCGTTTGGCCTTTCATCACCAACATACGGATTCCTTCCTTCTGAAAGGTCCGGCAGAGCCATGCCGCCTGCACATTCTTCTGTTGGTTCTGGCGCTTTACAGTCTGCAGAAGTGCAAAGGTATGAGGAACAATGTTTTCGCCCAGACGGACGCCCGAGGCCATGAGCTGACGGCAGAGAATGCCGGCCAGCGACTGTTCGCGTGCCAAGCGAAGCAGGTCGCCTGCATGTTCATCGTCCATCGTGCGACCCTTCCACTGCGGCAGAGGGCCCCAGAAGAATGAACGTACGATGCGAGTAAGGATGTCTGGAGTAGTTGTCATAAGCGTTTTTATCGTCCGCACAGTTGGCGGTAATTACAGTGTTTGCAAGCCTCGTAATCGTCGGTCTGCGTGAATGGTTTTTCTACATCAAAGATGTCGCCTATCAATTCGACCACAAGATCCATAAAATCGTCGGCCACGCTGCGGATATCATGCAGAGACTGCCGGGCAAGGGTCAACTTAGGAGAATAGTCAGACGTATTCGCCCGGTGAACAAAGAAGAGGCAGGGAGTGACGGGCTTCTGCTCTTGTGCGGCCACGATAGAGGCATAGAGCATGGTCTGGAAATAGTACTCTTCTTTCTGCCCCGGATGCTCAAAAAGGTTCGTGAGTTGGGCGACAGCTCCTGGATAGCCTCCTGTTTTGTAGTCTACGACACGGAAGGCACAGCCCCCCTCGACACACGGATCGTTGACTTGATCCAGTCGGTCGATGATACCGCCGGTGTCTATCTCGATGGTGCGTCCGTCAGAGAGTTGATGATGAAGAGTGATAAAGCGTTTGACCTCAAGTCCCTTAATGCTGAAGGGTGTGAGACGGCGGTCTTGTCGAAGCAACAACAGCAGATAGGTCTGAAGGACGCGAACCGCTATCTGCAGGATACCGGCATAGTCCTCTGTCCCTCCCTCGAAGAACTCTTTGCGGAAAGCCTCGCGTACAAACGGCTGCAGGCGCATCCCCCCATCAGCAATGAAAGGATCCAGGTCTTCCGCACGAATGATTTCGCCCCGCGAGGTGAGTTGCTGATAGAGCAGTTCGGCAGCCTTGTGGAAGATGTTGCCGAAAAGAATCGGATCAAGTCCGTCCTTGGGATCCGGGTCGATTTTTAGACCGCGAACGTAGCGATAGAAGAACCGCATGGGACAGACGTTATACGTGTTCATGGCCGTGGGCGAGAGCGGATGACGCTCGCGGCCCTTCAGACCTGTGTTGTCAAAGAGTTGCACAAGATGCTGTATCACCTCGGGCGTTTTCGCCTCGGTGTGCGGTGGTGACAGCTTTGTTTGGCTGTCTGCCTGCAGGCGGATATGGCGTAGAGGCAGGTCGGTCTCGGCTTCCAGCTGACGCAGGAAACGCGAGATCTCGTTCTGGCGTATGCCCACGTTGCTGTCATTATAGACAAAGGTGATGCGCTCTGCCCGCTGAATGAGACGATAGAAATAATAGGCATAGACGGCAATCTTGTGACGGACAGTGGTCAGTCCGAAGGCTTCACGAAGATTGAATGGGATGAAACTGGTGTCCGAGACGGCTTTGGGCAGATAGCCCTCGCCCACACTGAGCATGAGCAGATGGCGAAAATCCAAAGCGCGCGTCTCGAGCACCCCCATCACTTGCAGACCAACAGCGGGTTCTCCATGGAAAGGTGTGGTCTGCGACAGAAGAATGCTGCGGAGAAGTCGCTGCAAAGTAGCATCGCCGACTTGCAGCAAGGGTTTATCACCCGCCATGAGGTCCAGCAGTCGGTTGATGGCTGTAAAAGTCTGGAAGAGAGCCTCGGCATAGAGTTGGTCGGTGAAGGATTCGGAGGTGAAATGCCGTCCCAGTGCGGTCAGGCACGCCTGCAGGTAGTGTAACAAGTCTGTTCCGCTGCCAGCCCTACGCTTCCAGACATCTTCCCCTACAAGTCTTGCAAAGGGATGATTGGCAACAGCCCGCAACTGGACATACCGGAAACGCTGTCGTTCGGTGTCGTAGCCCTCGCCCTGCAAGGCAAGAAGGGCACAGACAAAGCCATAGACGGGCGTATCCGAAACGGGTAGGCCCATAGTGACATTGACGGCATCGACACACGGGGGCAGGCTGTGTAGCACAGGCATCAGCAACTGTTCGTTAGCCAGCACGACTGCCGTCTCATTCTCGCGCTCGGTGATGTTTTCCTCGAGCCACGTCGCGACATAGCGTGCCTGAATGTTCTCGCTGGAAGCTGCGGCAATCGTGATTTGCTTGGGCGAGATGAAATGGTCGAAGTGGTCTGCCGAGAGAGCATTGCCGTAACGCTGAAGGTTGCGTCGGATAAAGTAGCCTGCTTCATGCTTATCTAAATAGAAATGGTCGTAATCCCAATAAAACAGGGCTTGACCACGGTCGCGAAGTTCATCGAAAAGGGCTTCCTCAACATTATTCAGGACATTGAAACCAACAAAAACATAAGTGCTATCACCAAGGACTTTGGACGAGGCGAGGCTATCCTCTTCAGCAGGAGTATTGGAGCGAAGACGCTCCACGACATCCCGCTGCAAGGCCCCTTCATAGAGCACGCCATCGACACGCATCGAAGCATGCAGGTCATCATAGATGGCCGACATCTGGTTCCACAGTTCCAGAAAATTGGCTTTGAGCTGGCTGTTACTGTCGAGAGAGAAGTTGCTGAAGAAGCTCTTCAAGGCTTCTTCCTGTTCCGGAGTGATATATGAATTGTCGTCGAGCGCCCTGATATCATAGATATTGCGGAAGAGACGATGGGCATCCTCCAGATGCTTGTCGACATCGTCGAAATCGGCCAGCAGCACCTCACCCCAAGAATAAAACCGATCCAATGTCTGCGGCTCAGGAACGTGGGCTGCATAGGAACGGTAAAGGCGGCAGACGGCTTCGATGGGATCGCACAGCGTATAGGGAGAAGCCTGCTGGAAGAGTTCGCTGATGGTCTTGTAGCGCGGTGCCCAGACGGGTGTCGGCGACGCTTCGGCCAGCGCCTGATTCAGGAACAAACTGGCACGTTTGCCGGGGAGGACCACCACAAGATGATTGAGGTTGGAACCATAGCGCTCGAGCAAGGACTCTGCAACATTTCTGAGGAAGGCTTTCATGGGCGATGTGTTGGAAGGGGTTAGACAGGTTGCACTTTTCCTGAATAGACAAACCAGAGATAGCCGTCGACAGAGGCTCCAGGCACCATATCCTTCAGCAGACGCATATAATCGCGCACCTGTTCTTCATACTCTGGACGAGGACGGCCAAACTTGAAGTCCACGACGACGATATGATTCTCTTCAGCATTCACCATGACGCGGTCCGGACGGCGCACTTCGGGCGTGCCATTGGCCGCCAGAGAGACAATGGAACATTCATTGAAGAGTTGCCAGGCATCAGTAAACCAACCTGCGACAAGGGGATTGCGAAGTCCCTGGCGAATCCAACGCTCTGCATCGGCACGCGGCACAGACACCTGTCTGCCATCAGTAGCGGTACGCGAGATGATGCCTTCATGCTCGAACTGGTTCAGGACGCGGGTGATGTCGGCTTCCGTATGAATATTCTGCAGGATGCGATGTAGCAAGCGACCTGTCTCCATGTAGGTGTCGTCACGCCGTTCGCCATCGAGAGCGACAACAGCAGAAATCTCATCGCCGCTCTCGGTTGGGAGCTGAGCGATGAACTGTTGCGAGCGATTACTCTGGCGGAAAGTGACATTCAGCGGGAAACTCTGCATCTGCACATCAGCGGGCAAGGATTCCGCCAGCATTCGGTTGTCCTCTTTTTCATGGACCTCGCGAACAGAGGCAACAAGGCGCCCGATGCTGTAGCGTTGAAAAGGTGCATCGACTGTGCCGGGCAGGAGGTCGGTCATGGCACACGCAACGAGATCGCCAACCGTATGCCGAGCCGAACTTATATCTGCGCCGACAGCCCAGACAAAGAGGTTGCTGCAGGCACGTGTAAAGGCAACGTAGAGCGTATTGAGCTCATCAAGATGGCTCATGAGACGTTCTTCCAGATACTCTTGTGCGAAGACCGATTGCGGTGCCATCTTAGCAGAAGGCGTGATGGGCAGGAGGGGCATGTCGGAAAAGGGCGCTTCCGTAGGCGCGCACCACAACAAATCACCCGACAGGCTACTTTCGAACGCCCACGTACAGAAGGGGATGAGCACCGTGTGGAACTCCAGACCCTTGGCTTTATGAATGGTGATGACACGGATGCCCCCTACCCGACCTGCGGGAATGGCCTGCCGCGCCAGCTTCTCATCCCAAAAGCCGAGGAACGAATGGATGTTGGCGGCTTCATTGTGCAGATAATCTGTCACGGCATCAAAGAAGGTGAAGAGGTAGGCATCCTGCTGCGGCATACGCTGTTTGAGGCGGAAGTCACGGTAGAGGAACTCCAGCAACTCATAGAGAGGCATCAGCCGCAGATCGTCGGCCATGCTCTGGAAAGCATACAGGTCGATACCCTGACTGCCGAGATAGGCTAAGGCTACGGGCGAATGTGGGTCGTCCAGCACCCGCAGAGCCTCGATGAGCGTACTGACGGCAGTGCTTGAAGACAGGAGAAAGGCTTCGTCGCTCACGACAGGTGGCATAGACGGATCTTCAGCAAAGCTATCGATGAGGGGTTGACACTCGTCATTCTTACGGACGAGTATGGTCATCTTCTCAAATGGCAAACCCGCTTCGTGTAAATCACGAATCTGGCGCTTCAGGTCATCAAGGACCAGCGGCTGCCAGTCTTCTTTACGGCGGTTCTCTTCGGAATTGTCGATGACGGAGACACAGACGAAGCCCGTCTCGGGTTTCTTCGCAGGGACTTGCTGACAGACATCGCTGTAGGGCTCGGCGAAGGTGAAAGGTTTCTGCAGGGCTTCTTCTTCCGAGGCCATCACCGTGTCAAGCAAGCTTGCAGCCGCCGTGAAGAACTCGTTATTGAAATTGACTACGTGTCGATCGCTGCGGAAATTCGTATCGAGGGTGACGACCTTCGGCTGTAAGCCCCGCTGTTGCTCGATAGTTCCCAATGTGCGCCAGTCGCCGCCACGCCATCGGTAGATGCTTTGCTTGACATCGCCCACAAGAAGATTACGCCCACCGCGTGAGAAGCTCTCGAGAAGCAGCGTGCGGAAGTTCTCCCATTGCAGGTGCGACGTATCCTGGAACTCGTCGATCATCACATGATGCAGCAGCGTGCCCATCTTCTCAAAGACGAAGGGGGCATCGCTCTCGCCTATCATCCGTCGCAGCAGTATAGGCGTCTTGGCCAGGTTGAAGCGGGAAGTCTCTTCGTTGATTGTAGCCACCTCCTGATCGATGAAGCCCAGGAGGCACAACGATTTGATGTGTGCCACGGAAAGGTGGACACTGTTATAAATATATATAAGGTGTGGCAGCTGTTCAATGAGAGTGCTGAGCTGTCCCGCGATACTCGCAGCTACGTTCAGCAGGTCAGGACGGCTGTCCCTGTCGGTCTTCTTCACCATCAGTTCGCTATCCTCGGCCCATCGATGTATTGTGTCGGAGAGGGTGATGTCAGCCAGCTGACCTTCTTTCAACTTGTTGAGGAGACCTCCGAGGATGCGCTGTCCGTTGGAGAAGTCAGACAGCTGTACGCCATGCAGATCCAGTTCCTGCTGCATGTGCGTGCCCATGAGTTTTGCTGTCTCCTCAGCATCGTTCTGCAACTCTCGAAGGGTCTTCAGATAGTTGCGCACATACTGTGGATCGTTCAGGAGCTGTCGCAGCTGGTCGCCTCGTAAGAGATAGTCTTCGTTGAAGATAGCCCGCCCGAAGTTCCTGACTTGTCCTCTGACATCCCATTTCTGGTTGTTCTCTATCTGGTCGCGCACGAGGCTGTACATCCAGTCCATGACGACAGGCTCGTCCTGCAGGCGGTCCACAATGCGGTCCACAGCCAGCGTCAGCACCTCGCGGTCGTTGATTTCCACCTGAAGGTTGGCCGTCAGTCCGAGTTCGTGAGCCAGTCCACGGAGAATCAGTTGGAAGAAGGAGTCGATTGTCTGAATGCGAAAACGATTGTAGTCGTGCAGAATCTGTGTGAGCACTGTGCGACAGGTCTCCCTTACCTCGTCGACCGTGAACGGTACGACACGCTCTCCGCGCAACGCCTCCAGCAGGGCTTGCAAGTAGGATTCGCTGGACGGCATCCCGTGGCCGATGCCATAGAGCTGACTGAGAATGCGGTCTTTCATCTCGGCCGTTGCCTTGTTGGTGAAAGTCACGCCAAGGATATGCGCATACTCACCGCCCTCACGCGCCAAAAGCAGAAGCTTGAGATAGTGGATGGTCAGGGTGAACGTCTTTCCCGACCCTGCCGAGGCTTTGTAGACGGTCAGCTGCATATATTCCGTTACATTATTATTTTAAGGTTGAAGCAGTTCAGCCATGACTTTTCCGTCGAAGCCAATCGTGATTTCAACGACATAGCAGGTAGAGCCGTCAGGTTCGCACAGTGTGGCCAGAAAGCGGCTGCCGGCAGCGTTGGTGTGGCCGAACTCCATGTTGGACAAGATGGCACCCTCGATGAACTGCGGGGTGACGACGTCGCTGAAGTCTGTCTTCTGGAAGTCATGTGAATAGAGACACTTGCGTCCGCTGTAGACTCCGATATGAATAATGTTGTCGAAGTAAGCGTTCTCGACAGCCATGCCCTCGTCGGTGTACGTCGTCTTGAAGACGCGGCGACGGGTCGGCGAGACATCAATATAGAGGTGATAGCGCTCGCCGTCGGCATAGACGACGGTATCACGCCGAACGCGCTGGTCCAGAAGGATAGGAGCATAGTCGCGATGTTCGAACAGCAGAGAGTCGCTCTCGTCGTTGGAACGGACCACTTTCATCTCCTCGCCCGTGAGGGATTCGTAGACAAAGAAGTTGTCGCCGAGATGGCTGATGGGATAATGCGCCTCGGATGAAGCATAGATGACCAGCGTGTCTGCAAAGATGGCAAAGCGCGCAGGAAGGTTCGTGGAGTCGGGGTAGAAGATGCTGTCGCCCTTGATGCGGAACACTACGGCCTCGGTGAGTTCGTCCTGCCAGATTCCTTCAATCCGATGCATGGCAGCCGAGTCGGCTACGGCGGGCGAAGGTTCGTCTGTCGTGTCCGCACGTCTGCCGCATGACAGCAGGACGGCGAGGGTTAAAGAGAGTGAAAGTATTACTTTATTCTTCATCGTCCAATGCAATGATATTCAAAGCCGAGCGATGCTATCTCTTCAGCATCGTAGATATTACGCCCGTCGATAACCAGCGGCCGACGCATGGCAGCTTTGACAACCTTCCATGCAGGCAGGCGGAAAGCTTTCCACTCGGTGACGAGCAGCATGGCATCTGCCTGGTAAATGGCATCGTACTGGTCGGTGGCATAGTACACCTTATCGCCTACGCGGCGGCGGCATTCGTCCATGGCTTCGGGGTCGAAGACACGGATTTTGCAACCCGCTTCGTGAAGCTTGTCTATCAGTATCAAGGACGGTGCCTCGCGCATGTCGTCGGTCTCTGGCTTGAAGGCGAGGCCCCACAGAGCGACCGTCTTGCCGCTGAGGTCGCCGTCGAGGGCGCATTCCAGCTTGCGGAAGAGGATGCTTTTCTGCTGCTCGTTGACCTCTTCCACGGCCTTGAGGACCTTCATGGAATAGCCTTGCGATTCGGCCGTCTTGATGAGGGCCTTAACATCCTTAGGGAAGCAGGAGCCGCCATAACCGCAACCTGCATAAAGGAACTTGCGCCCGATGCGGGTGTCTGAGCCGATACCGCTCCGGACCATGTTGACGTCGGCCCCGACGAGTTCGCACAAGTTGGCGATATCGTTCATGAACGAGATGCGGGTGGCCAGCATAGAGTTGGCTGCATACTTCGTCATCTCGGCGGAAGGGATATCCATAAAGATGACACGGAAATTCTGGATGAGGAAGGGTTTGTAAAGGCGTGTCATCAAATCGCGGGCGCGATTGCTCTCGACACCGACGACGACGCGGTCGGGACTCATGAAGTCGGCGATGGCACTCCCTTCCTTGAGGAACTCGGGATTCGAGGCGACATCGAATTCCACCTGAACGCCCCTGCGGTCCAGCTCCTCCTGAATGGCATCGCGCACCTTGCGCGCCGTGCCTACGGGGACAGTAGATTTGGTGACGACGAGCTTGTAATCCGTCATGTGCTGCCCGATGGTACGGGCCACCTGAAGGACGTATTTCAGATCGGCGCTGCCGTCTTCGTCCGGCGGAGTGCCAACGGCAGAGAATACCACCTGCACCTGCTCCATACAATCCTCCAGACGCGTGGTGAAGTGCAACCGGCCGGCGACCTTGTTGCGCAGCACCATTTCCTTCAGACCTGGTTCGTAGATAGGCATCTCGCCCTGCTCCAGCTTATCAATCTTAACGGGATCTACGTCAACACACGTCACGTCTACTCCAATCTCAGCGAAACAGGCTCCGGTGACGAGCCCTACATAGCCTGTTCCTACAATGGCAATATTCATATTCTGTTCGAGTACTTATTTGAATTAGTCTGCAAATGTACGAAGAAAGTTTCATACGACAAGCAGTTTTGGGAAAAGTTGATATTTTTTTCGGGTTTTATGCTTGTATTTATAAATAATGTCTTACCTTTGCACTCGAATGAACGCTTTATCCCATCATATCGAATGCTTGCTGTTAGATCACCCGTGCGTGGTCGTGCCGCAGTTTGGCGCCTTTGTCACGATGGGCAGCCCGTCTGTCCGTGTAGAGCATGAGGCCCTGTTTTTCCCGCCTTTACGAGTGGTTCGCTTTAACCCGAACGTACTGGAGGACGACGGTCTGCTGGTACAGTCGGTGCGCAGCGAGATGAACTGTTCCGAGAGCGAAGCCAAGTACCACGTGCAGTCGTTGGTGCTGCATCTGCGTCAGAAGTTGCTGGCCGAGGGCCAGGTAGACTTCGGCAGCATCGGCGTCTTTTCGCAAGATGAAGATGGCCATGTGGCCTTCTCGTCCTGCCAGGCAGGCGCCGTCACGCCGTCTTATTTCGGTCTGGACGCTTTCTCTATGCTTCGTCTGTCTGAGATACAGCACAAGCGCAAACCGCGTAAAGCCGTTCATCGCCCCGAGACATCGCCGCACGAGAGTCATTTCATCACCATCCGCATCAGCCGACGTGCCCTGCGCCGCACGCTGATGGCGGCGGCTGTCATCCTCGTCAGCGTGCTGTTCTACAATCCTGTGGCCCAGAAGGTCGTACCCCCGCAGGAAGCTACCATATTGCCAACGCCTGTCGCTGTCAGCGCCACACCCGCTGAAGCCAAGAGCGCAAAGCCCCTTGCCCCGACCAAGCCTGCCGCCGAGCCTGCCAGGGAAACGGTACAGCCTGCTGCGCCCGTTGCAGCAGAGGCGCCGAAGGCAGAGGCCACAGCCTCCCTCTCGCCCTATTGCATCGTGCTGGCCAGCGCGGTCAGCCAGCGCAACGCCGAGAACTTCGTAGAACGTCTGCAGAAGCAGGGATATAAGAATGTACGCATCTACAACAATGGAAAGATGAACCGCGTTATCCTGGATGGCTATGCCTCTGAGGCCGACGCGGCCCGCAGCAATGCAGAGCTTCACAAGCAAAGCAAGGATTTTGCCACTTCATGGGTGATGAAGCTCTGACGCAGGCTTCGTGCTGCACCAGTCAACAGGAATGAAGAAAATCAAATGCCCCAAATGTGGTGAACGCATCACCTTCGACGAAACCCGTTACGTCGAAGGTCAGCTTCTCGTTTTTGAATGCCCCGCCTGCCGCCGACAGTTCGGCATCCGCATCGGCACGGCCCAGCCGGAAAAGAAAGAGGACTTCGGCCGGCTCATCGTCATCGAGAACGTTTTTCATTTTCGCCAGGAACTGTCACTGCAGATGGGCGAGAACGTCATCGGACGTCACGTGCCCGGCACAAACATCAACACCCCCATCGAGACCGTGGACCCCAGCGTGGACACGACGCACTGCATCATTAACGTCAGTCGCAACCGCCACGGCCAGCTTCTCTACACGCTGCGCGACGCCCCCTCAGGCACAGGCACCTTTGTCGGAAACACCATTCTCCGCGACAACGACCGCCTGCGCATCGAGGACGGCACCATCATCACCATCGGCGCCACGACCATGATTCTACGGGCTGCCGGCTGCGAGGATGAAGAAACTACCGCCGACGAACGACCCGCCAAGTAAGGTTTTCCCGGTAGGGTCAGCAGACAGAAAAAGCAAAATCCCCAAAGCAAATAGTTTGTTCCATCACGATGGAACGATGGTTCCATCACCATGGAACGATGGTTCCATCACGATGGAACAAACTCAAGGCTTAAATGAATCATCCCGTACAGCCAGGGCCGACGGGCATTTCTGGCTGATGAATTTAGCAACTCCCCTTCCCCTGGCGGGCGGATTAGTCTGAGCATTCAAGAATTTTTGTCACAGCAGACGGGCAGATGAACCTGAGCATTTCAGTAAACTGTCAGAGCCGACGGGCAGAAGAGTCTTCGTTCACAAGCTGATCGTCAGGGCCGACGGGCAGAAAAGCTCAAACTAAGTCGAAAAAGCAGAGACTCCGCCGAGTTGAAACGGCAGAGTCTCTTCTTTTATCAGCAGGCTGATAGGACCGACATCATCTGACCAAGAGCCATTATACACAGGTCAAACGGTCACTCTTATCAGAGCCTAAGAACCATTTTTCCGGTCTATGGGGCACTATTGGCTGGCCCCATGACAGTTTTTACGCAGACGTCTGAGGCATTGGTGACATGGCCACATGGCGCCACCCCGCGCGGGTGTGACGTCTCGTCTCTGCGGGTAAGCCCTAGAAGGGCAGGTCGTCCGTGCTCTCTCCGCCGAAGGCCGGGGCAGCAGCGGGTGCGTCGGCACCGGGCTGTGCAGGCGGGAACGGAGCGGCAGCAGGGGCTGCAGGCGCGCCGAAGGGAGCGGCAGGAGCCGCAAAGGGAGCCGCTGCAGGATCGGCAGCAGGAGCCACAGGGGCGTTAGGATCGTAGGGGACAGCCTTCCACGCACGGATCTGATTGTACCAGCGGCCGTTGTACTCGTGAGCATCGATGTCCACACTGACCGTCAGCATCTGACCAGCCTGGATGTTGAGCTGGGCGATACGGTCGGTGCCGAAGACCTCGAAACAGCACTTCTTAGGATACTGCTCCAAGGTCTCAATGACATAGCTGGCCACTTTCCACTCTGAGCCGGAGCGCTGGGACACGCCTCCACGCTCGGGCAATACAGTAATAATCTTTCCAGAAATCTCCATGAGAGTCTTATTTTATAGGGTTAAGAATTGCGTCATTTGCCAAAAAGCGTTGCAAAAGTAGGACTTTCCCGCCGCTTTTGCTAATTTTAGGGAGAAAATTTTGCGCGCATGAACGAAAATCACTATCTTTGCTCGGTTTTAAGGGCTATTCTGTCTTAGCCCAATGCTGACAACAATAAAAATTTTTTTCCTATATGAAACTAAAAGTATCCAGCGCGCAACTCTTCAGCCGCCTCACCTCTATCAACCGAGTGCTCAACAGCAAGAACTCCTTTCCTATCCTCGACTGCATCCTGTTCGAAATCGATGGGCAGCAGATGTCCGTTACGGCATCCGATAGCGAGACGACGCTCGTCACCAGTCTCGAACTGATAGAGGCCGACCAGAACGCACGCTTCTGCATTAAAGCGAAGACCATCCTCGACTCCCTGAAGGAGATTTCCGACCAGCCCATCACGCTCGGTGTCAACCTCGACACGATGGAAATCCACGGAGAGTACCAGAATGGTTCGTTCAACATCGTGGGCGAACGTGCCGACGAATATCCCGTACCCCACCAGATGGACGGCAACATCGCGCGCCACGAGATTGGGCAGAACGTTCTGCTCACGGGAATCAACCACAGCATCTTCGCCACAGCCGACGATGAGATCCGTCCCGTCATGACTGGTATCTACTTCGACTTCACCCCCGACTGCCTGATCTTCGTGGGCACTGATGGCCGTAAGCTGGTGCGCGACAAGAACTTCACTGTGAAGAGCGACACGCAGATGGGATTCATCCTGCCCAAGAAACCTGCCAATATCCTGAAGGGCTTGCTGCAGAAAGGCGAAGACCTGGCCACGCTGACCTTCAACGATAAGCTGGCGCAGATCCAGACGGCCGACTTCACCCTCACCTGCCGTCTCATCGACGGACGCTATCCTAACTACAACAGCGTCATTCCGCAGAACAACCCCTACCGCGCCACCATCGACCGCCTCGCCCTCGTCTCTGCACTGAAGCGCATCCTCGTCTTCTCCAGCCAGAGCAGCGCACAGGTGAAGCTGGCCTTCAAGAAAGACCAACTGACCATCAGCGGACAGGACGTCGACTACTCGACCTCTGCCGAGGAGCGTCTGATATGCGAATACGATGCGCCCGCCATGAACATCGGCTTCAAGGGCACCCTGCTCCTGGACATCCTCAACAACCTGGACAGCTCGGAAGTCGTATTCGAACTGGCCGACCCGGGCCGTGCCGGACTGATCACTCCTGCCGAGCAGAAAGAGAATCAGGAAATCCTCATGCTGCTCATGCCCATGATGCTTAACGACTAAGGCGAATGAGACTCAACCTGAAACGCCCCATTGTCTTCTTCGACCTCGAGACCACCGGCGTGGACGTCGTCAAGGACCGTATCGTCGAGATCTGTCTGCTGAAAGTCCATCCCGACGGTCACGAGGAAGAAAAGGTGATGCGCATCAACCCCACGATTCACATCCCGAGCGAGGCCTCTGCCGTGCACGGCATCTACGACAAGGATGTGGCCGACTGCCCCACCTTCAAGGATGTCGCCGAGGACATCCACGCATTTATCAAAGATTGTGACTTCGGAGGCTTCAATTCCAATCACTTCGACATCCCGCTCCTGGCAGAGGAGTTCCTGAGGGCCGGCATCAATGCTGACCTGCGCAAGGGGCGCAGCATCGACGTGCAGAACATCTACCATAAGCTGGAACGGCGCACGCTGTCTGCCGCTTATCAGTTCTATTGCCATAAAGACCTGACGGACGCCCATACCGCATTGGCCGATACGCGCGCCACATACGAGGTGCTGTGTGCACAGCTAGACCATTACACCAACGAGCTGCAGAACGACACTGACTTCCTGGCCGATTTCTCGCGCCGCACAAACAACGTGGACTATGCCGGACGCATCGTCTATGACGAGCAGGGACGCGAAGTTTTCAACTTCGGTAAATACAAGGGCAGGCTCGTGGCCGATGTTCTGCGCCACGACCCCAGCTACTATAGCTGGATGCAACAAGGAGACTTTCCCCGCGACACGAAACAGGTTCTCACGGAAGTCGCCCTGAAACATGCTGCCCTGCGCCATCCTTAAACACACTCCATCGATGAATATCGTCCTCGGAATCACAGGTAGCATCGCTGCCTACAAAGCATGTTCCATCATTCGACTGCTGGTGAAAGCTGGACATGAAGTGCAGGTGGTCATTACGCCTGCAGGTAAGGAGTTTATCACTCCCATCACTTTGTCGGCACTCACCTCGAAGCCTGTCATCAGCGACTTCTTCTCACAGCGCGACGGCACGTGGCACAGCCATGTCAGCTTAGGCCTGTGGGCCGATGCTATGCTCATCGCTCCCGCCACCGCTTCTACCATAGGCAAGATGGCGCACGGCATCGCTGACAATATGCTTATCACCACCTACCTCTCCATGAAAGCCCCGGTCTTCCTGGCCCCGGCCATGGATCTGGATATGTGGGCACATCCCTCGACACAGGAAAACCTCTCGTTGCTGCGCCAGCGCGGCGTGACAGTCATTGAGCCTGCCAGCGGAGAGCTGGCCAGTCATCTCGTTGGCAAAGGTCGCATGGAAGAACCGGAGAAGATTGTGGAGTCCCTTCTCTGCGCCCTCAACGCACCCTCCCACCCTGCCAATGCGGCTGCGGAAGCCTCGCCTCTGGCAGGACAGCGCATTCTGCTGACGGCAGGACCCACCTACGAGCGCATCGACCCCGTACGCTTCATCGGCAACTACTCCAGCGGTAAGATGGGCATCGCCCTGGCCGAGGAGTGTGCCCGTCGGGGAGCAGAGGTCGAACTGGTGCTGGGACCGACGCCCCTGCGCCCGGCGATGCCTTATCAGGACAGCAAGGCTGTCGATGCTCCCGCCGCGGGACAAATCCGTATTACATCAGTCGAGAGTGCTGCCGAGATGCACGAAGCTGCCACACACCTTTATGCGACGTGCCGCTCTGCCATACTCTGTGCGGCGGTAGCCGACTTCACACCCGACCAGGTGGCCGAGCAGAAAATCAAACGCGTCGGCAACGACTTGATACTTCACCTCTGCCCCACGCCGGACATCGCACGAGCTTTAGGCGAGATGAAGCGAAGCTATAACGACGGCCTGAAGGCTGACGCTGACGGCAAGCGCAAGCTGCTCGTGGGCTTCGCCCTGGAGACGCACGACGAACTGCAGCACGCCCGCGAAAAGATGGAACGAAAGAACCTCGACTTCATCGTCCTCAACTCCCTGCAGGACGAAGGAGCCGGCTTCCGCTATGACACCAATAAGATAACAATCGTCAGTCGTGACACGGAGACAGCCTATCCGCTGAAATCCAAGGTGGAAGTGGCCAAAGATATTATCGACCGACTCACAACGCTGCTATAAGCATGAAACAACACTGGACTGCATACCTCCGCAGGTGGACGTTCATCGCCCTCTTGGCGGCTTCTCTGCCGGCAACATCGTTGCAGGCTCAGGAGCTGAAAGCAAAAGTCATCATCAATCGCTCGCAGGTCTCCAACACAAAATCCAATGTCTTCGAGGCACTCGAGAAGGCTATCACGGAGTTCCTGAACGAACGCGCCTGGACGGGGATGAAGTTCCGTGAGAACGAGAAGATTCAATGCTCGTTCAACATCACCGTGAGCACCTACTCCGAGACCGACAACTCTTTCAAGGCAACCCTGCTCGTCGCCTCCAGCAGACCTGTCTACGGCTCGGCTTATTCGTCGACCGTCTGGAATTCCAACGACAAAGACTTCAACTTCAACTTCCAAGAGTTCGACCGCCTGGAGTGGCATCCCGAGCAAATCGACAACAACCTCTGCGCGATGCTCGCCTATTGGGCCTATATAATAATAGGTATGGACATGGACTCCATGGCACCCCTCGGAGGCACCACCTACATTCAGCAGGCATTGGACATCTGTTCGAACGCCGAGAACCTCGGCTACGCCGGCTGGAAAGCCTTCGACGACAGCAAGAATCGGTTTGCCATCGCCAACGATTACCTCGACGGCGCCATGGAACCCTTCCGACAGCTGCAGTATGCTTACTATCGCAAAGGGCTGGATCACATGTCGGAGGACACCGAAGCAGCCCGCTCAGCCGTCGCAGAAGCGCTTCAGCTGCTGAAGAAAGCGCATGAAGACAAGAGCCTCAGTTCATTGCCCCAGATGTTTACCGATTTCAAGCGCGACGAGATTGTCAGCATTTTCAGCGGGAAAGGCTCTTCAGAAGAAAGGGAAAAACTCTACGACATCCTCTTCCGCATCAATCCTTCGCAGAACAACTATTGGGAGAAACTGAAACAATAACCGCTGTCTATACCACATGCTTAGAAGTCTTCTTATTAAAAACTATGCGCTGATAGCAGAGCTTCAGATCTCGTTCGAACGCGGTTTCTCTGTCATCACCGGCGAGACCGGTGCAGGAAAGAGTATCTTGCTGGGAGCCATCGGCCTGCTCCTCGGCCAGCGTGCCGAGAGCAGGATGATCAAAGAGGGAGAACATCGCTGCATCATCGAAGCGGAGTTCGACCTCGCTGGCTATGGGATGGAGGATTTCTTCGAGCGCCATGACCTCGACTTCGACGGACAACAATGCACCCTTCGCCGCGAACTCACCGACACAGGGAAGAGCCGTGCCTTCATCAACGACACGCCCGCGCAGGTATCCCTCCTTCGAGAACTTGGCGACCGCCTGATCGACATTCATTCCCAGCATCAGAACCTGCTGCTGGCACAAGAGGATTTTCAGCTCAGCGTCGTCGACATCATAGCCCGCGACGCTGACGCGTGCAAGGCATATAAAGAGGTATTCGCCGAATGGCAGCGCCTGAAGCAAGAGCTACACCAAGCCGAGGAGAACGCCCGGCGCGGACGCGAAGACGAAGACTACCTGCGTTTCCAACTGCAGCAGCTGGAAGATCTGCACCTCACGGCTGGGATGCAGGCCGAAAGCGAACAGGAACAGCAACAACTGGAGCACGCCGAAGACATCCGGGGCGCCCTCTATCAGACGGAACAATGCCTGACAGGCGACGGCGCTTCCGGCGAGGGACTGATAGCTCAGCTTCACGATGCTGGACGCCAGCTGTCGGCCATCAGCGGTCTCATTCCTGCGGTCGACGAACTTTCCGAAAGGCTGAAGAGCGTGGAAATCGAGCTGAGCGACATTCAGGACGAACTGAGTCGCCACGCAGAGCGTATCGAGGTGAATCCCGAACGCCTGCAGGCCGTCAGCGAATGGCTCAGCCAACTCTATGCCCTGCAGCAGAAGCACCGCGTACAGACCGAGGAAGAACTGCTTCAGCTCTTGGCCACTTTCCGCGAACGTCTTGCAGCTATCGACAATAGCGACGAACATCTCGAGACACTGCGCCAGCAACTGGCAGCAGCACAGAAGCAGGTGACGGCAGCCGGGCAGGCACTTACCAAGCTGCGCAAGAAAGCTGCCGGCGAAGTGGAGCAGCAGATGTGCCAGCGGCTGGTCACGCTGGGAATCCCCAACGTGAAGTTTGAAGTGGCCGTCACGCCGCGCACCGAGCCCTCACCGTCGGGACTCGACCAGATAGAATTCCGCTTCAGCGCCAACAAGAACGGCCGCCCAGAGCCCATTGCGCAGATAGCTTCCGGCGGCGAGATAGCCCGTGTCATGTTATCGCTCAAGGCCATGATCAGCGGTGCCGTCAGCCTGCCCACCATTATCTTTGACGAAATAGACACAGGCGTCAGCGGTCAGATAGCAGAACGCATGGCACATATCATGCGCGAGATGGGCGATGGCGGCCGACAGGTCATCTCTATCACGCATCTGCCGCAGATTGCAGCCTTTGCACAGCACCACTACCGCGTCTTTAAGGAAGACGACGAACAGGGAACGACCAGCCACTTGGTCAGACTGGCGGCAGACGAAAGGGTGACCGAGCTGGCTCATCTGCTCAGCGGCGCCCAACTGACCGACGCTGCCATCGAGAACGCGCGTGCACTGCTGGCCAGTGCCGCTTCACATTAAGCTGAATTATTCCATGCGAAAGATACGAATCCCACTCTGCACTACCCTTTTCTTCCTTTGCTTCTCTGTCTGCGCAATGGCGCAAGAGAACAAATGGTTCAAGAAAGTACGCAAGGCACAGGCGACACTCATCACCTACGATGCCGACGGACAGATGCTCCGTTCCACCAATGCTTTCTTTGTCGGACGCGACGGTGTCCTCCTGACCGACTATGCTTCTCTTCGCGATGCAGCCCGTGTCGTGGTGCTCGACGAGAAAGGCCACGAGTACGCTGCCACCAAGGTCATCGGTGCCAATGCGCTCTATGACGTGGCGTCCCTGAGGGTTCCGGCATCGAAAGTCGAAGGCCTCACGCTGGCTGCAGCCCCTGCCGCCAAGGGCGAGACGGCCTTCATCATGCCCTATCTCTCCAACAAGTCGGGGGTGACCACGGCCGTACAGATTGAGAACGTCGCTCCTTTTGGCGAGAAGTACGCCTATTATACCCTGCCGACGGCGGTGTCCGAGAAGTTCCTCTCCTGCCCGCTCATGAACGCTCAGGGCGAGCTCCTCGGCCTCGTGCAGCTCTCGGCCAAAGCCAACGACGGCAAGAGTTATGCCATTGCTGCCGACTACGCCATGAGCCTGCGAGCCAATGCGCTGTCCGCCACGAACGCAGACTATCGCGAACTGAAGCTCCGCAAGGAGCTGCCCGACGATGCTTCTCAAGCCGCAAGCTATATATATTTAATAGGTACGCGCGATACAGCATCGTATCTGGCCTACGTCGACGACTACATCGAACGCTTTCCCGCAGAGCTCAATGGCTATACGATGAAAGCAGAGATGCTGGCAGCCCAAGACCGTTTCTCCGAAGCCGAAGAGGCCTGGACGGCGGCGGCCAAGAACTGTGCCTCGGCTACCGATGAACTTTACTACAGCCGTGCCCGCACCATCTTCGGCGCTGCCCAGAGAGGCAGCAATACACTGCCTGCCACATGGACCTTGGAGCAGGCGCTTGCCGAGACAGAGGCAGCCCTCGCCGTGCAGACGCAACCGGTCTACACGGCGCTGCAGGGACACATTCTCTACGCCATGCAGCGCTACGCCGACGCTTGTCTTCGGTTTCAGGAGGTGACACACACCAATATGCGCTCTGCCGAGTATTTCCTCTATGCCGCCCAGTGTCAGCAGATGCTTGGCGACACGCTCTCCGTGCTGGCCTTGCAGGACAGCGCTGTGGCCTGCTACACCAAGCCCTACGTTGCCGAAGCGGCTCCGGCTTTGCTGATGCGCTCCCAGACTCTCCTCTCCTTGAACCGCTATCGCGAGGCTGTCATGGATCTGATGGAGTACGAACACCTAAGGCCGACAGAGGTAAACGCCAACTTCTACTATCTGCGCGAGCAGGCCGAGATGCATTGCCGCATGTTCCAGCAGGCGCTGTCCGATATCGAACGGGCGGTGCGTCTGGAGCCCAAAGAGCCACTCTACCAGGCCGAACTGGCCTCCGTGCATTTCCGCTTCAAGCAGATAGACGAGGCCATCATTGCAGCACGGCAGGCCATCGCCCTCGCGCCGACCTTTGCCGACGCTCACCGCATCCTCGGTATCTGCCTGCGCGAACAGGGAAAGAAGGCAGAAGCGCAGGCAGCGTTGCAGAAAGCTGCCGACTTAGGCGATGAAATGGCAAAGGGACTACTGGAGAAATGAAGATAACCCTGATCGTCATAGGCAAGACCACCGACGCCCACGTGCAGGCTCTCATCGACGAGTACAGCCGTCGGTTGCAGCATTACGTGCCGTTCGAGCTGGACGTCATTCCCGAACTGCGGGCCACACGCGGGCTGAGCATCGAGCAACAGAAGGCGCAGGAGGCCGAGTTGCTGCAGAAACGTTTGCACCAGGGCGACTACATCGTCCTTTTAGACGAGCACGGGCGCGAACGCCGCTCCGTCGACTTTGCCGCCTGGCTCGAGAAGCGCGAGGCGGCAGGCGCTCGGCGCCTGGTGTTCATCGTCGGGGGAGCCTACGGCTTCGCGCCTGCGATTCACGCATTGGCAGCCGAGGAGATATCGCTCTCGCTGATGACATTCTCCCATCAGCTCATCCGAGTGCTCTTTGTCGAACAACTCTACCGCGCACATACCATCCTGCGCGGCGAACCTTATCATCACGAATAAAATCTCTTTCATGAACTTTATAGGACTACTCATCGGGCTGGCCACCTTCTTCACCATAGGCATCTTCCACCCCATCGTCATCAAAGCTGAATATTATTTCGGGCGCCGGTGCTGGTGGGCCTTTCTCTTGGCTGGGCTGATCTTCATCATGGCTTCATTGCTTGTGGCCAACAATTATCTCAGCATCATCTGCGGTGTTGTGGCCTTCTCTTCGCTGTGGGGCATTCTGGAGATATTCCAACAGCACCGACGTGTACAGCGAGGATGGTTTCCCATGAATCCCAAATGTAAAAAAGACTATGAAGAATAAGACCGGAGCCGAATACGCACGCTCCAAATACAGCGAGTTCACCGTTCATTCTGAAACCACGCTGATGGAGTTCATCATGGCGGCCATGAGCGGCATCTCGCGCAACCGTGCCAAGGACATCCTGGCGGGTCACGGCGTGAGCGTAGACCGAAGAGAGACCACACGCTTCGACGAACCGCTGCATCCCGGGCAGGTGGTCAGAATCAGCAAGCACAAACGCAGCACACAACTGCAGAACCACTACGTCAAGATTGTCTATGAAGACAAGGACCTCGTGGTCATCGAAAAGGCTGAAGGCATCCTGTCCATGCCGGCCACGGCCAAGCAATATTCCGCCAAGCAAGTGCTCGACGAGTACTTCGAGAAGCGGCACTTCAAGTGCACCGCCCACACAGTTCACCGCCTCGACCGCGAGACCAGCGGACTGATGATGTTTGCCAAGAACCTGGAGACGGCACAGATCCTCGAGGACAACTGGCACGACATCGTCTACGACCGTCGCTACGTGGCGGTCGTGTCGGGATGTGTCGAGCAGGAAGGCGGGACGGTGGAGAACTGGCTGAAAGACAACAAGGCTTACATCACTTTTTCCTCACCGGAGGATCCCGGCGGAGGCAAATACGCCGTCACGCACTACCGCACACTGAAGCGGACATCCCACTGCTCCCTCGTAGAGCTGAAACTGGAGACGGGCCGCAAGAATCAGATCCGTGTCCACATGAAGGACATCGGACACCCCGTCTGTGGCGACCGCAAATACGGCGATGGCTTCGACCCCATCGGACGCCTGTGCCTGCACGCCTATCGCCTGAACTTCTACCATCCCCGCACGGGCGAGAGGATGGACTTCGAGACTCCCTTCCCCGCCCAGTTCTTAAAATTGTTTCAACCTCATAACAACCAACAAGAATGAAAAAGAAAAGCATCTTCGCAGCCTTCATGGCTGCCAGCCTCGCCTTCGTATCGTGCGGCGAGACGCCTCTGTTCCAGCACACGGGCAACTCCACATCCAGCGCTTCCTCCACGGCCATCACTGCCGGAAGCACCATCCTCAACAGCCTCCTGGGCTCGCTGCTCAGCAACACGCTCAATGAGAAATCCATCATTGGCACATGGACATACATGCAGCCCGAAGTGCGCTTCGAGAGCGAGAACCTGCTGGCCAAGGCCGGAGGCGAGCTCGCTGCGGCCTCCATCGAAAGCAAGGTGGACAGCTATCTCGGCAAGATTGGCATCAAGAAGGGAAGCACCACTTACACCTTCAACGAGGACAAGACCTTCAGCGTGAAGACTGGAAGCAAGACGATCCTCAGCGGCACCTACACCTTCAACGCCTCGTCGAAGACACTCTCCATGACCGATGCCCTGGGACTCACCAACCAGACAGCCACTGTAGGTATGGACGGCACCAACCTCTGCCTGCTCTTCGAGGCCAGCAAGCTGCTCTCCATAGCCAACACCGCCGCCGGCATCCTGGGCAAGACGAATGCCACCGCTGGCACCGTGGCTTCCGTCATCGGCAGCAACTACAATGGCATGAAGGTCGGCTTCGCCATGGCTAAATAAAAATTGCCTTGCAGCAGTGCCCCACACAGAGGGCATAAACGATAAGGGGATGGGTCATTGTCTGACTCATCCCCTTTCTTTCTTTCCGCTCTGCCCATGAGGATAGCAGTGAGCCGGCCAATGGTGTGCGCCGCATTTCCGCTTTTTGCGAGTATCTTGATAAGTATAAGCGGGGCGACACTGTTTCGGGAACTGCTGCTCAGCTATATGCCCGTCAGCCTTCACCGCTTCAGAAAAAGCTGCCCACACAGGCCGGTCTGGGTCGAAAGGCAAGGTGCCGGAGGCGGAGTCGTCAGGGAGTGGAGTTCGTTCCATCACGATGGAATGATGGTTCCATCACGATGGAACGATGGTTCCATCACGATGGAACAAACTATAGTGTTGGCACAAGCGAGCAACAGGCAAGCGCGTTTGCGCTGTTTCCTCCCGTTCTGTCACTTCATTTCCCCGGCAGACTGCAGACCGCGGATAAGCCTGGACGTACCTTCTTCTACGAGACTTCGGGGAGCTGCCAGGTTCACACGCAGGAAACCCTTGCCGCCATACATGCCGCTGCCGTTCACCCACACCTTTTCTTTTTCCTTGATACGTGCGGCCAGTGCATCGGCATCGGACGTGAGACGGCTGACATCCATCCATGCGAGATAGGTGCCTTCGAGAGGAGCGATGGGCAGTTGGGGCAGCTCTGCATGAACCATCTGGCAGAAAAGCTCATAGTTCGCGTAGATATAGGCCACGAGTTCGTCCAGCCAAGCCTCGCCGTCAGCGCTATAGGCCGCTTCCAGGGCAACGAAACTGAAGCAGTTGAGGTCGCACACCTCATTGTCGTTGATGGCGCGGTCGATGCGCGTGCGGAAATCTGCGTCGGCAGCTACAATGTAAGCTGTCTGCAGACCGGCAATGTTGAACGCTTTGTTAGGCGCATTGGTCACCACCCACGCACAACCTTCGCTCTCGGCGATCGGAGCAAAGGGCAGGTAGCGTCGGCCCAAACGCGGATGGACAAACTCGCAGTGAATCTCGTCCGAGAGAACGATGGCGCCATAGCGACGGCATAGCTGTGCCAGGCGGGTGAGTTCGTCCTGACGCCAGACGCGCCCGGTCGGGTTGTGGGGATTGCACAGGACGAACAGACGAATCTGCTCACGGCGCAAGGTCTCTTCGAGATGCGCGAAGTCTATGGAATAGGTGGTTGAAGCGGCATCCCACGTCAGAGGTTCCTCCACCAGGCGGCAACCATTGTTGCGCACCGATGAGAAGAAGCAGTTATAGGCCGGCGTGAAAAAGGCTACGGCATCGCCAGGTTTCGTCAGACCCTTGATAACGGCAGAGACGGCAGGGACGACGCCAATGGTATACATCAGCCATTCGCGCAAGATGGACCACTGATGGCGACGGCGGTTCCAACTGATGATACTGTCGTAGAAGCTCTCCGGCACGAGGTTGTACCCGAAGACGCCATGCTCGGCGCGCTGCTGGATAGCGCGCGTCACGCAGGGCGCGGTCTCGAAATCCATGTCGGCCACCCACATGGGGATGGTGTCGGCATCCGGACATTCATCCCACTTCACGCAGTTCGTGCCTCTGCGCGAGATGACTTTGTCAAAATCGTAAGTCATACACGTTCTGTAATTACGCAGTTGGCGGGCTCTTTAATGAACTCGTCGATGGTGATGGCCCCCACCTTGTCGGCCACGATGTGTCCGCTCTTGGGGTTTTTGATTTCTGTGATGGTGCCGCGGATAGATGCTTCGACGACGGAGTCTTCAAAGGCACGGTCGCAAGCGGCGTCAAAGGTGCAGTCTTCCAACGTCAGACCATCGACATAGCACAGCGGCTGCTCGCCTGCGATGTGGCAGCGGACGAGACGCAGGTTCTTAGAATGCCAGCCCAGATACTCGCCCTCCAGCACTGAGTCGTAGACGGTGACGTTCTCGGTCTCCCAGAAAGCGTCCTTCGTGACAATCTTGGAATTACGGATAACGGCATTCCGTACATACTGGAAGACGTACATAGAATCGCTCTCCAACCCATCCACCGTCACATCCTCGCAGAACATAAACGGATAGGTGCCACCATGCAGACGCACATCTTTTACGGTCAAACCTTTCACCTTCCAGAAGGTCTCGTCGGCATCGTTCAGCTGAACACGCTCCAATGTGAGGTTGCGCATCTCGCGGAAGAACTTCGGTGCATCGATGACACTGTCACGCATCACCATGTCAGTGGAGTACCAGATGGCCGAGCGCGAAGTCACTTCAAAAAAACAGTTGCTAATCAGTGAGCCATCTACGTGCCACCAGGGATATTTCCCGATGAAGCGGCAGCCGTCGGCTTCCAGGCGCTGACAGCATTTAATGCCGCTCTCGCCCTCTGTAATCGTTACGTTTTCCAGACGCGTGTCGTGGATCCCAAACAGCGGACGTTCGCCGCCAAAACTTTTATCTTTAATCAGTTCCATAATCTTTTATTTATCTTTTATATATTTATCTAATTCTTATCTTTATTTTTTCTATTTCACTATTTCTTATCTTTCATCCATCGACCCCACTTGAGGCGAATCAGGAAGATCATACCGCGGAATGTCAGTTCGACAGCCATGCCTATCCACACGCCATGCAGCCCATAGCGGGGCGCCAGCAAGGCAGCCAGTGTGATTCGTACGGCCCACATGGAGAACAGATTCATCAAGGCCGGCTTGCGCGTGTCGCCGGCACCCACAAAGCAACTCATCGCCACAATAGAGGCGGCAAACATGGGCTCGGCCCACGCTTCAATACGCAGACATTCCACACCCAGCTGCCGCACCGCCTCGTCAGGCGTCAGCGTGGCCATCATCAGAGGAGCCGCGATGTACATAACCACGCCCATGAAGGACATGACGGCGATACCTATCAGCGTTGTCAGCCAGGCAAAACGTTCGGTCAGACGACGTCGTCCTGCGCCATAGCTCTGGCCTACCAGCGTCGTAGCGGCTCCGCCCAGACCGTAGCCGGGCATATAGCATAGACTTTCCGCCGTGATGCCAAGCGCATTGGCAGCAATGGCCACGGCGCCCAACGGAGCGACAATCATCGTAGTGACAATCTGTGCCGCATTCATCAGCACACGTTGCAGCAAGATCGGACTCGCGATATCAGAGGCTCTGCGCAGCACCTGCTTCTCTGGAACAAAAGCGCTTAGCCAATTGCCAAGCAAGCCATTCTTAGGACGTGTGCCGTTCGTTTTTCCCGAACGGCCTTCCCCCGTCAGCCGCAGCTCTTCCTGCCTGCACACCGCATACCAAAGCATGAACAGCCCCACGACGCCCTCCGCGCACACGGTCCCTACAGCAGCGCCCGGAACACCCAGGCCGCAACCGGGAATCGTCACTGCCCAATTCCCTAACATCACCTCGCGCGTCGGGAAAATAAGAAGGAAATTAAAGCTGACATCCATGACACACGTTGCCACGCCGGCCAACGAAGGCACTTTCATGTTACCCGCGCTACGCAGCATAGCGCCGGCCAGCATGCCAATCATCGCCAGCGGTGCGCCCAGCACAAAGATAAGGAAATAAACCGAGGCATCGGCAGCGATGTCCTCGCTGCCACCCAGCCATCGCGGCAATGCTCCGGCAATGGCCGCACTGACCGCCATCGTAGCCACGGCCAGAGCCAGGGAAGCAAGGATGCTCTGACGAAACACGTCCTTCGCACGGCCCAAGTCATTGGCACCAATCAGGTGAGCCACCTGTACGGAGAAGCCTGTGGCAGCACAGGAAATAACAGACCAGAACAGCCACAGCGAAGTAGCCATCAGCCCGACAGAAGCAGAGGCGCGCGCTCCCAGCGAACCCACCATGGCATCATCTATGTAGAACATCAGGATGCTGGAGAGTTCAGCAAGGATGGCAGGCACGGCCAGCGTGACCGTCAGTCGCAACTGTTCTGCCGTAGAGAGTTTGCCGCCCTCACGGATACGCAGCAGGAGATCGTCTTTTCGTATGGTGGTCGTGGCGGTGCTCATTCTGCGGTCTTCAGTTCTGCAACAACATATTCCGATCGCGTGCCGATACGGAACTTACCACCCCAGATGCCGATACCGCTACTGACATAGAACTGTGTCTTTCCACGCCGGTACGAACCAAAGGCGCATTCATAAATAGCATTGGTGATCCATGAAGCAGGCCAGACCTGTCCGTGATGGGTATGTCCGGACAGTTGGAAGTCAACATGGGCGGCTTCTACCTCATCCAACCGATAGGGCTGGTGGTCGAGGACGATGCAGTACTTGCCTTCGGGCAGATCTTCTGTCAACGAAGCCAGCGGCAGACGATGGGGATTGGTGCGGTCATCACGGCCTATCACCACGAGCGGACCAACCTCTGCCACAGAATCTCGCAACAGATGGATACCTGCTTCCTGATAGAAACGAAGGGCTTGCGGCTCACCGGAGTAATATTCATGATTACCCAGACAAGCATAGACGGGAGCCGTCAGGCGGTGGAACTCCTCTGCCATGTGCTGTTCGTCTAAAGGTCGGATACTGCGGTCGATGATGTCGCCTGCCACAAGGATTAGGTCGGGATGCTCTGCATTCACAAGATCCACCCATCGCGCCAGCTCTGCTCTGCGATTATGGTAACCCAGATGCCAGTCGGAGGTCATGACGATGCGCAAAGGTCTTGACAAGCGTTGCCCCGTCGTCAATGTCAAGGGGACACGTACTTTATGACGATAGTGGACGTAACCATAGACAAAGACGACCGTCATCAGCCCGAAGACCGTTGCTGCACCCGCCCAGCTGTGGCGAAGGAAAGAGGTGGGAACCACATGAAACACGCGCAGCATGTCCAGCGCCAACCATAACATCAACAGATAGAACATGATGATCACCCATGACGTACCGATATGATAGACCGTTATGGAAAGCCCCATCGGCAGACGGTCCAACTGCGGCATCAAAGCCACGAAGAACAGAGCGAAGGCCACGACCATCAACAGCAGGGCAAAGACTTTTGCCCACACAGGAAAAGGAAGCAACTGCCACGTGCGCCACATCACATAAAGCTGGGCTGCTACGGGCAGAAGCATAAGCATAAAAAAAGTAAATCTCATCCGATATCTTCAAACTTGAGGGTCACCACCCTGCTATTTCCACTGAAACTCCTCGCGGTTGATGTTCCATTTGTGGTCCTTGGGAAAATCGTCCCCCTCCCAGGCTTTCTTTGAGGTCCATTTCTCTGGTGCAGCCGTCCAGAAGGAAGCATCTGCAGGAAGTCCCAAAGGCATGAATGCCAGCGAAGCCATGTAGAGAGAGCCGTTATTCGTATAGCTGTCGACAGGTGTCTGCGCACCATTGCCCACGAAACCGATGGTCAGGAAGCCACCTTCATTGTAGTTGCTGCGGTAGTCGAACATACGGTGCATGACGGCGGTCAGCGCTGCACGCACTTGTCCTTCGTGCAACTCCTTCGGCAGACGTTGCTGCCAGGCCAACAGGGCTAACGGCTGCATCGTAGCCATGCGGTAAGGAATGGAGCGGCCAAACACGGGGAAGGTGCCTTCGGGAGAGATGAGACGTTCCAGGATGACAGCAAACTTCTGCATTCGTTCCAGCACCTGTGCGGCACGACGCTCACCGCCATCGTTGGGACCGACACGGTGCAGCAGACGGTAGGCATCGCCTTTCGTGCTGCGAACCACATCTACCACCTCCTGGTACATAGGCTGAATGACAAAGGAGTTATAGTAGTCGAAAGCAAACGCCTGTCCATCCGAGTACCAGCCGTCTCCCACATACCATTCTTCCATCTTATTAAGACCTACATGGATGCGGTATTCATCATACGTGGCACCGACCTTTAGCAGAAAAGCCTCCTCCATCGCTACGAAAATCAACCAGTTGGAATAGGGAGGTGCATAGCGGTGCAGGCCTGTCAGTTCCTTGATATAACGTGCTTTGGTGACGTCATCCAGAGGCACCCACAAGGCATCGTAGGCACGCAGAAAACTCTCTACCAGATAGGCAGCATCGACCAAGGTCTGCGAGCCGCTTTCCCATCCCAGATAGTCGGGGCTTTCGGGGTCCACGGCATTGGCATAAGCCTTCAAGGCCCATTCGCGCAACTGCTTGCGGCGGAGACCTTCTGCTGTGTCGTCATCGGGCAGGCTCAGCCATGGGGCAATGCCAGCCATCAGACGGCCGAAACATTCCAGATAAGCGACCTTCGGGTCTCGACCGTCCCATATCTTCGATGTCTCAAGGACGAAGTTCTTCTGCAGTGTACCGTTCGCCATGTTTTCCAACACAGGCGCTGCCATCTGCCACGCCAGTTCTGTCCAGTACTGACGATCACTGGCTCCATCGCCCAAAGGGTTCACCGCACTTTGCTTCTTGCCTTTGCCCTGCACCGACACCGTCAGCACACACAGCGACAATATAATAAGGACCTTCTTCATTGATTATTTCTTCATTCAGCGCCAGAAGAACTCCTTAACTTCGTAATTCCAGCGTTACAGGCGAAAGTCGAAAAAGCTTAATCTCGGTCTATCAACCTTTCAACCTTTCAACCTTTCAACCTTTCAACCTTTCAACTTTTCAATCTTTCAACCTTTCAATTTTTCAACTTTTCAATTTTTCAACTTTTCAATCTTTCAATCTTTCAATTTTTCAACCTTTCACTCCCAGTACAATGCCTGTTTGTTGATATTCCACTTGTGGTCCTTCGGGAAATCATCGCCCTCCCAGGCCTTCTTGGATGTCCATTTCTCGGGAGCATCGGTCCAGAAGGGATCGTCAGCAGGCAGGCCCAAAGGCATGAAGGCGAGCGAGGTCATGTAGAGCGAACCATTGTTGGTGTACCAGTCAGCCACGTTCGGGTGCGAACCGACGAATCCGATGGTCAAGTAGCCGTCTTCGGTGAAATTGGTCTTACCCTTTCCTTCGAACATACGTCTCATGACAGCCGTGATGGCTGCACGCACCTGTCCGTTATGCAGTTCTTGAGGCAGTTGCTTCTGCCATGCCAGCATTGCCAAGGGCTGCAGCACAGCCAAACGATAAGGAATGGAACGACCGACCACAGGGAATGTGCCTTCAGGCGAAATGAAACGTTCCAGAATGACGGCATATTTCTGCATACGCTCTGTGACCACACCCAAACGGTTCTTGGCACCATTGCGCTTGTCACCATGCGAACGAATCAGATAGGTGTTGTTCGGCTGCTTCGCTGCTATCATCTGCAGACACTCGATATACATCGGTTGAATGACAAAGGCATTGTAGTAGTCAAAGGCGAAAGAGGGGCCATCGGAATACAGGCCGTCACCTACATACCATTCCTCGACCTTACTCATGGCCATCTTGATGCGGAAAGCATCATACTGTCCGCCGACCAACATCAGGAACGACTCTTCCATACCACAGAACAGCAGCCAGTTGGTGTATGGCGGATCATAACGGCGCAGGCCTTGCAGCTCTTTGATATAGCGTTGCTTCGTCACATCATCGAGAGGCTCCCACAGAGCTTTATAACCGCGGAACAGGCTCTCCACAACGTAGGCAGCATCCACCAAGGTTTGTCCGCCACTACTCCATCCCAGATAGTCCGGACTTGCGGGGTCCACAGCATTTGCATAGGCTTTCAGTGCCCATTCACGCAGCTGCTTCCGCTTCTGTCCTTCCGGCGTGTCATCATCGGGCAAGGTCAGCCACGGAGCGATGCCGGCCATGAGGCGACCGAAGCACTCCATATAAGCGACCTTCTTGTCACGATTGTCCCACGTCGGTGAGAGTTCCAGCTTCATATTCTTCTGCAGCGTACCGTTGGCCATGTTCTCCAAGACGGGAGCAGCCATGGTATAAGCCAACTCCACCCAGAAGGCACGATCACTCTGACCGTCACCGAGCGGATTGCGTTGTTCCTTCTTACTTTTAGCCGAGGCCATGCCTCCACACAGGAGCACGGCTACCACTATCATCAATATCCGTTTCATATCTTTATTCTTTTATTATTCAATCTTTCACCTTTTTCAATCTGTCAACTTTTCAATCTTTCAATTTTTCAACCTTTCAATCTTTCAACCTTTCAACCTTTCAATCCCCACTTCCCTCAAGCATATCGCCCTCGATGGTCAGACGAACGACAGGTGTCTCATGGGCGTTGGAACGAATCGTGATGCTCTTCTTGAAGCGACCAGCGAACTTTCCCTTACCGTTGTACGTCACGTCGATGGTACCACTCTCGCCGGGCTTGATGGGATCTTTGGTGTAAGCAGGTACCGTGCAACCACAACTGGAGATGGCCTGATGAATGATCAGTGGTGCATCGCCGGTGTTGGTGAAGCGGAACGTGCATTTCAACACAGGATCGTCGGCAGAAAACTTACCGAAGTCATGGGTCAAAGAGTCGAACTTGATCTCGGCCATCTTCTCAGATGCTTGAGGAGTAGCAATGTTCACAGAAGTCTTCTGAGGCTCGGCAGCCTGAAGAAATGAGAGAGATCCACAAATCAAGAGGGAGACAAAGAATAACTTTTTCATAATGTCAGCTTTGGATTAAGATTATACGTATTTCGAGTGCAAAAATAGTATATTCTTATCAAAAATAAGGTATGCACGCCATAAAATAGTGTTAAAACGCCACTAATAAGCGAAGAAAAGGCTAACTTTGCACCATGATATTATATAATACCACCTATCACGTGCCGGATTCGGACGCACGTAACTTCGTTATTTGGGTGCATCAGGTCATGCTCCCGCAAGTACAGGAATATGGTGAGATGCGCCACGGACGTCTCTCGCGCATCCTCTCGCATAAGGAAGAAGGCAGCGAGTGTTTTGCTCTTCAGTTTGAGGTGGAAAGCACGGCCCGGTTGCATCATTGGTTCGTCAAACAGGGAAAACGCCTGAACGAGGAGATGCTGAAAGCCTTTGAGAACCGCATCCTCGGTTTTTCCACCATGATGGAAGTTATCACAGAAGACTGATAACCACTCTAACACCTCCTTCATTTCATGCCGACCTCTGATTCCAAAACAAACATTGCCACTCCAGCAGACGCCTCTTCCTCTTTGCATGAAAGGGGGACGAGGGGTGAGGCATCTTCTCCCGAACGCATCATCCTCGGCATCGACCCCGGAACGACCATCATGGGTTACGGTGTCCTTAGAGTCTGTGGACGAAAAGCAGAGATGATCACCATGGGCGTCATCGACCTGCGCAAATATGCCGACCACTACCTGAAGCTGGGACGTATCTTCGAACGCATCACAGGAATCATCGAAAGCTACCTGCCCGACGAGTTGGCCATCGAAGCGCCGTTCTTCGGCAAGAATGTACAGTCGATGTTGAAGCTGGGACGTGCACAAGGGGTGGCCATGGCAGCGGCCATCAGCCGGCAGGTTCCTATCAAGGAGTATGCACCTATGCAAATCAAGATGGCCATCACGGGCAACGGTTCCTCCTCCAAAGAGCAGGTCGCCTATATGCTTCGTCAGATGCTTAAGATTCCAGAGGACGCCATGCTTCCATGGCTCGATGCCACTGACGGACTGGCAGCAGCCTACTGTCATTTCATCGAAAGTTCCCGACCTGTCTCCCTCTCCCATGCCAAGAGCTGGAAAGACTTTGCCCGTCAGAACAAGGACAAGATCCACGGCCTATGAACACTAAAGCGCCCTCCTACCCCACTCCTACCGCAGACCACTCGCCATCCGACGAGGTCGCCCTCCTCTCCATCACCAACGGCGTGCCCCGTCATCCTGCTTTCCGCATGGCGGCACCTGTTTCCTTGGACATCCTTCCTGGAGAACAGATTGCCATCATCGGACCTAACGCCTCCGGGAAGACACGTCTGGTAGAGATTCTCACAGGGCGCTGGCCTTTGTTAGGTGGCAACGAAGTGCACTACCATTTCCCCGATGCACCCACCCAACGGGCTTATGACAATATCAAGGTCATCACTTTCCGCGACAGCTACGGCGACAGCGACCAGAGCTACTACCTGCAACAGCGCTGGAACCAGCACGATATCGACGCATCAACGCCCATAGTCGACGGCAAGTATATCATCAGCCTCTCCAGCGGTGAGCTCCGTAAATACCAGCTCCATAAAGCTCTGCAGTCACACCCGCGCCTGTTGGTTATCGACAATCCTTTCATCGGTCTTGACACGCAAGCACGCCAGCAGTTGCAACAGACCTTACTCGACCTGATTCGTCAGCAGCACCTGCAGCTCCTCCTTGTCGTCAGCCGAGAAAAAGATATTCC
>CAMVFC010000015.1 GCA_947166655.1 uncultured Prevotellaceae bacterium | reverse complement strand
TCAATCTTCCCATGTTTCGTATCGGCTTTGGATTTGATGTTCACCAACTTGTAGAAGGACGCGCCCTCTGGCTGGGCGGCATCCGCATCGACCACACCCTCGGCCTGCTCGGGCACTCCGATGCCGACGTCCTCATCCACGCCATCTGCGATGCCCTACTCGGCGCTGCAGCACTTCGCGACATCGGCTACCATTTCCCAGACACCGCCGCCGAGACCGACGGCATCGACAGCAAGATACTCCTGCGTAAGACCATCGCCCTGCTCGCCGAGAAAGGCTATCGCGTGGGCAATATCGACGCCACAGTCTGTGCCGAGCGTCCCAAACTGAACCCTCATATCCCTGCCATGCAGGCCTGTCTGGCCGATGTCATTGGCTGTCAGCCAGACCAGGTGAGCATCAAGGCTACTACCACCGAGAAGCTCGGCTTCACGGGTCGCGAAGAAGGCATCTCCGCCTATGCCGTCTGCCTCATCGAGAAAGACTGACGCCCGTCTTCCACATTTCACCTCTCTGTGTTTTTCCCCGAAAAAACCGTCAAACTGTCACCTTCAGAGATAATAGTTTCATAACGAAGGAAGTAAGTGGTGACAGATGGGGTGACGGATGGGGTGAAAGGTGACGGTTTTAACCCAATCAGTCATTAGAATTGTAGTGAGAAAGCCCTATGTCTTGAGCCGTCTTTTTGCTTTGAACGAAGGAGCAATGCGGGCATTGTGAAGCCCCCTGTACTCCCCCGGCGGGGGATGAAAGGCGAAAAGATGCCAAAACAGAGGGTTTTATCACTGCAATAAATAATGAAAACAAACGTAGATAGCCCTTATATTGGTCTAATGGACCGATTTGGGTTTATACAGCCCTTTTTCGCAAAAAATCTCCGATTCTTTTGGCGCAACCAAGAACAATTCCTATCTTTGCCGCGTGCTTCCCCAAGAAAAGGGTTGCAGCACACACGTTTATTTGCTCAATCGCCAGTCGAATCACCACCTCGAAAAGGCTTAACGGGCAATGATTAACACCATTGGAGTATGCGCTTCGTGCGCAGAACTTCATCTTAGGTGTTATAGGCTTGTGGTGAGCCTGACTGGCGTAAGACGGAAGTCTGCGCTTTTTCTTTTGTGCTCATGCGATTTGAAGTAGAGTGCGACCCTGTCCAAAAAGACATGATGTAATAACTTCAACAATGCATAGCATGAAGAAATTTACTTTATTAACTCTATTGGCGCTGCTCTTCGCCTCCTCTGTCGATGCAGCGTCGTGGCGCGGCGCCGGCGCTTCGCTACAACCTGTCTATCAGCTCTTCGCCATCTTGAAATCGGGCTTGAAGACGGGCTATCTGTCCACGACGCATCCGAGTTTCCGCCTGGAGGGCGACAACGTGCGTCTGACCACCGACCAGCAGTCGATAGACATTCCGCTGGCGGACTTTGACTATTTTACCCTCGAAGAAGTGCCCGTCGTGCAACCTACGGCCGTCGACCTGCCCGACGAGCTGAAGGTCAGCCTCGGACACTCCGAGCAGCTCGCCTGTGTGCTGACGCCGAGCGATGCCGCATACTCCCTGACCTGGACCAGCAGCAACGCCGAGGTCGCCGAAGTATCGCCGACGGGCGTCGTCACGGCCAAGCAGGTAGGCACCGCCACGGTGACGGTGCAGACGTCCAACGGCCTGCAGGCCTCCTGCAAGGTCGTCGTGCCGGAGGTGCAGTGGCGGCTGTATGTATGGCTGAATGACGGCACCTATGGCGCCTTCGACCTGGAGAAGCACCCGGAGATATCGTTGAACGGCGACCGCCTCGTCGTCGATGCCGAGGCCACGCAGCTGGAATACGCTGTGGCCGACGTGGCACGGATTACGATGGCCGATGCCGCCGTCTTCGACCCTCAGGACGGACTGGTGGTGCCGGTGCAGGCCGTGGCCGCGGCCGACAACGCGCCGCGTTTCCGTGCGGGGCAGCTCTCGCTGACCAACCTGCCTGCGGGCTCGCGCGTACGTATATATAATGGTGCGGGTATGCTGCTGCACCAGGCCGTGGCCGACGACCGCGGCCAACTGTCCCTCTCGGCTACGCGCTTCGGAAAAGGACTCTTGATCGTCAAGACAGAAACTTCAACCTTTAAAATACTGCAACAATGAGAAAACATTTATCGCTTATCTGCGCCCTCAGCCTTGCCTTTGTCAGTGTCGACGCCGTGGCACAAGGCTATGTGATCAACAAGAAAGACGGCACGAAAGTCTATTACCCTGCCGGCCAGGTACAGAGTGTCGGCATTTATGATGTCGGCGAAGGACCGGAACAGCAGACCGATGACCTCACCTTCACCATCTCGGGCATCTCCTTCAAGATGAAGAAGGTCAAGGCGGGCACGTTCCAAATGGGTTCTGAAACGGGCGAGGACAATGAAAAGCCTGTCCACAAAGTAACACTGACGAAGGACTATTACATGGGCGAGACGGAAGTGACGCAGGCCTTGTGGTACGTGGTAATGGGAGAAACCCCGAATGGTGGTTGGAGCAACACGTATGGCTATGGCGAGCATTATCCCGCCTATGACATCACCTATGAGGACTGCCAGAGTTTCCTGACGAAGCTGAACCAGCGGACAGGAAAGACCTTCCGCTTGCCGACGGAGGCAGAATGGGAGTTTGCGGCCCGTGGTGGCAACAACTCCAAGGGCTATACCTATGCTGGCAGCAATACCCTCGAGGATGTGGCTTGGTACGATAAAAACAGTCATGGTATGACCCACCCTGTGGCTCAGAAGAAGGCCAATGAGCTGGGACTGTATGACATGAGCGGCAATGTCTTTGAGTGGTGTGAGGACTGGTATGGAGAATACTTCTTTATGCCACAAACAGACCCAACGGGCGCGGCTTCGGGTTCCACTCGTGTGTATCGAGGTGGCAGTTGGTATGAAATTATTGGAGACTGGCGTGTTTCGTACCGGTCGTATTATTATCTAGGTGAATCCCACCCCAGCATCGGCTTCCGCCTTGCCCTTTAAGGCCCTGCGGAAAAAGATAACCCTCGACTCTTGACTGGTTTCGCCCCAAAAGCGAGACCGGTCAAGGGATACAACAGACAGAGCCGCTCCCGCAAGACTCCTTTCGAGCCTTGCGGGAGCGGTCGCTTCTAAAATCCCTGTCCTCACACTCATCTGAGAAGCTGAGTCAGATGTGTTAAGGGTTATGGAAAAAAGTCTTAAGGGTTATGGAAAAAAGTCTTAAGGGTTTTGGTGAAAAGTGTTAAAGGTTTTGGTGAAAAGTCTTAAGAGTTTTTGCGAAAAGTGTTAAGGGTTTTTGCAGGATGTGTCAAGCGCTTGTTTATGAGCTCATTGGGTGAAACATGTGTGGTGCTTTGCAAAAGAGTGCTTTCCGCTGAATATCTCCCTTTCGCAGATATTTAGCGGACAGTAATAATTGCAAAATGTTTCTTTGACGGCGCTATGGCAAGCTCACTTCGGCTGCTTTGAGTAGGGGCGAGGTGAAGCGGATGCGGATGGGGCGCTCTGTGTCTCTCGCCGTGGGTGCGGCAGCGATGTAGGCGACGAGGCGTCCGGCGTGGGCGCGGCAGCGGTTGTCGGTCTTGTCGCTGGTGTCGCGGATGTTGCCGTTCTCGAGGCCGAGGAGGCGTGCCGGTCCGAGGACCTGGCAGGTGATTTCGTTGTCGGCCAGGGTGACGAGGCGTCCTTCCTCGTCGGTAACTTCGATTTCGAGGCGCGCCACGTCGGTGGGGGAGGTGAGGGCCGTCTGCTCGGCATGGGCATGCAGGGCGTAGGGGCGTCCGCTGGTGACGAGGGTGGCGGTGGCGAGGGAGGGAACTGTGCCGGACGGCACGGGCATGGCAGCCGGGGAGGCGGTAGTAGAGGCGGGGGAGGGGACCGTGCCGGACGGCACGGGCCCAGGGGCCGCGGTGGCGGCTGCGGTGGGTGCGGCAGTGACGGCAGTGGTGGAGGAGGCGATGGCTTCGCAGCGTAGTGTGCCGGGAGCGTAGGCGATGTCCCAGTAGAGGATGCCGGTGGCCTCGTCGCGCTTTGGCTCGCCGCCGATGGGCTGGTCGTTCAGGAAGAGACGTGCCGTGGGCGCATTCGTGTAGCATACCACGCGGACGGGCATCCCCTCGTTGTCGTAGTTCCAGAGTGGCGGAGCATAGGGCGACACCCATTCGCGGAACTCGCGTCCGCGGTAGTTGCGGCGGTTGCGCCCGTTGGGATAGGTGCCGATGTAGCAGACGGGCTGCTCGCTCCACAGTGCGGCGCGGTAGTGGCCCATGGGTTTCACGTGGCCGGCCAGGTCGATGAGGCCGGCCTCGGAGCCGCGTGCCGGCCAGGGACCGCTCTCGCCCAGGTAGTCGATACCCGTCCAGAGGAACTGCCCGAAGATGTGCTCGTTGTCGTGCACGGCTTTCCATGCAGCCAGGTCGTGGCGGTTCTCGCTGCCGTAGATGACGCGTCTGGGGTAGCGTTGGTGGTCGGTCAGGTAGCGGCTTTCGGTGTAGTTGTAGCCCACGACGTCCACGGCCTCGGGATAGGCCGTCTCGTTGCTCATGACGACACCCGCCAGGGCGCCGGTGACGGCTCGTGAATCATCGATGTCCCGTACGATCTTGGACAGGCGCTGTGCGATGAGTCCGATGCGCTCGGCGTTGGGCTGGTTGGGCTTGTAGCCGCCATAGGCAGGCTGTGTGAAGTCGGCGCCGCCCCCGTTCAGCACGGGATGCGAATAGGGATCGTTGGGATAGTCCACTTCGTTGCCGATGCTCCAAAGGAAGATGCTCGGATGGCAGCGGTCGCGCCGTACCATGTCGGCCACGTCGCGGTCGATCCATTCTTCAAAGTAGTCGAACGTGCCTTCGTAGCCAGGCGTGCCTTGGTTCCAGCCCTTCAGCCACTTGCGCTTGGGGAACTCCCATTCGTCGCTGGCCTCGTCCATGACGAGCAGGCCGAGCGTGTCGCAGAGAGCGTAGAGGGATGGGGCGTGCGGGTTGTGGCTCATGCGGATGGCGTTGACGCCGAGCTGCTTGAGCGCCAGCAGTCGTTGCCGCCATACGCTGGGCGGAACGGCTGTGCCGAGGACGCCGGCGTCATCGTGCAGACAGACACCTTTCACTTTGGTCCATGTGCCGTTGAGGGCGAAGCCGCGGTCGGGCGAGAAGTCCAGCGTGCGCAGGCCCAGGGGCACTTCGCTGCGGTCTGCCTCGCGCCCGTTCATCATCAGGCGCGCGCGTACCTTATATAAATATGGGTCGCTGAGAGACCACAGGCGAGGTGAGGAGAGGGTGAGGGGGCGGCCGCTGCCCGCGGTGGCGACTATCTTGCCTGCTGCATCGAGAATGTCAATCACGATGGTTGGCTTGGCTTGTGGGTCTGCGTTTTCCACTTCTACGCTCACTTCGACCACCGCTTTCTTCTTGTTGAGACTCTTTATCTTCCAGGAAGTGCCCCAAAGTGCGAAGTGGGTGGCGGGGGCAGTGACGAACCATACGGGGCGATAGATGCCGGAGCCTGTGTACCAGCGGGAGTCGTTCTGCCGGCTGTGGTCCACGCGTACGCTGAGCACGTTGTCACCATCGGTGCGCAGGTAGGGCGTCAGGTCGTAGAGAAACGATGCGAAACCGCTGGGCCGATAGCCGAGCAGTTGGCCGTTGAGGTAGACCGAGGAGCGGTTGTACACTCCTTCGAAATAGACGAAGAGGCGCTTGCCGTCAGTGGGCAGCTCTGCCGCGCTGAGGTGGCGTCGATACCATGCGATGCCGCCGGGGAGATAGCCCTGACAGGAACCGCAGTCGGGCGACATCGGCAGGCGTGCGCTCCAGTCATGAGGAATGTTGACACGCTGCCAACGGCTGTCGTCAAAGGCAGGTGAGATGGCGGCAGAGTCGTCGCCAAGGGAAAACAGCCATGCGTCGTTGGCCGGACGGGCATCGCCGAAACCGGGCTGAGCAGCCGTAGTGGTGGCGATGATACTCAGCAGGATGAAGAAGGAGTCGCGTAGTTTCATAAGGCAGCGAGTGTGTTTGTGGAAGAGAGAGGTGAGGATACGGGGCGTAGAGGCTGTGCTTCTATAATGTCGCCAGATAGCGCTCGGCTTCGATGGCCGCCTTGGCACCGCTGCCTGCAGCCACGACAGCCTGCCGATAGTGCGGGTCGGCAACGTCGCCGGCGGCGAAGACACCGGGGACTCCGGTGCGGGGGGAGTCGCCTTCGGTGAGGATATAGCCTGTCTCGTCGGTCTGCACCCACGGGCGGAAGATGTCTGAGTTCGGCTTGTGTCCGATGGCGAGGAAGAAGCCGTCGATGGGCAGGTCGTAGCGGCGCTCGTCAGCTTCGCCTTTGCGGAAGACCACATGGGCGCCCTCGACGCCGTTTTCGCCAAAGAGACCGAGGGTGTTCGTCTCGAACAAGACTTCTATCTTGGGGTTCTGTAGCACGCGGTCCTGCATAATCTGTGTGGCGCGCAGGTAAGGCTTACGCACGATAAGGTAGACTTTCGATGCCAGTCCGGCCAGGTAGGACGCTTCCTCGCAGGCGGTATCGCCGCCTCCGACGACGGCCACGGTCTTCTTGCGGTAGAAGAAGCCATCGCAGGTAGCGCAGGCCGAGACGCCCTGGCCGCGGTATTTCTCTTCATCGCTGAGGCCGAGGTATTTGGCTGATGCGCCGGTGGCGATGATCAGGGTGTCGCAGGTCACCTCGCTCCCATCGTCGAACCAGATGTGGTAGGGACGTGCGCTGAGGTCGGTGCGGACGGCCATGGCCGAGCGTATTTCACAGCCGAAACGTTCTGCCTGTTGGCGTTGGCGATCCATTAGGTCGTTGGCATCAATGCCTTCCGGGAAGCCCGGGAAATTCTCAACCTCAGTGGTCGTGGTGAGTTGTCCGCCGGGCTGCAGGCCTTCGTAGAGGACAGGGGTGAGACCGGAACGTCCGGCATAGATGGCAGCCGTATAGCCGGCGGGGCCGCTGCCGAGGATGAGGAGCTTGATGTGATCCATAAAGAGTGAAAGAGAGAAAGAGTGAAAAGTGAAAACTAAAAGTTACTGTTGTTATTTGTGAAGAGTGAAGGTTGAAGAAGAGAGTATCTTGTAAGGCTTGAAACGCATACTGGCATCAAAAGTATTTCTTATTCCTCACTCTTCATTCCTCACCCCGAGCGAAGCGAGACACGTCGTTCATTCAGACGCATCCTTCGCCTATCGGAGGTCTATGACTTCTACATTGGGGTAGTCTTTCTTCGGGAAGGTGAAGGTGGCATCTGGCAGTTGGGCACCTGTCTGGAAGGCGTAGACGGACAGGCGCATCCAGTCGCCGTCTTTCTTCGCGCGGAAACAGAGCGGTGTGAAGGTGCCTTGCTCTACGTCGACATAGATTTCACTGAAAACAGCCTTCTTATTCTTGGAACGCAGGTGGACCTCGAAGGTCGCCTTGCCACGCAGTGATGTCTTGCGCAGCGACATCGAGTAGCCTTTTTTGTAAACGCTGAGTAGTGCAGACGGATTCATGGCTGCACGTTCCTCCTCGGTGGGTTCGGTGACGTTGACCTCGCCCGAGCCCGTGAGCATGGCCCACTGAGTCTGCCCGTCATACCACACGGTCATCTCGGACGTCTTCACCTGAAACTGTTGTCCGCGGAGCAGTAACGTGCCGCTGGCCTCGTCCTGCGGCGTCGTGCCGCTGAACTGTGTAGCTTTGAACTTTGTACGGACACCGCCGCGGCTGTTGAACTGAGCCGCAGTGGCGTCAAGAACTTCGCGTGCCGTCTGAGCGATGGCGCTGAAAGAGCAAAAGGCCATCAGCAGACAAAGCATAAGAATCCTGTTATTGTTTCGCATGTTTTTCCTGTTTTACATTTGTGTTGCAAAGATAATGCGAAAGCTCCAAGCCTCCAAACATTTAAAATTAATTTAGGCCTTTAGGTGAAATATTTCTGTTTTTTTGGTTTCTTTTCCGTATTTATAAATAACTTTGCAACGACAAACCTTTTTATTAACACTTTGATTGATTGAACTATGAAAAAGAGAATGTCTATCCTCGTTGCGTCGGCGGCTATCGCAATGCTCAGCCTGAGCAGTTGTGTGACTATTAATTCGGGTGCAGCCTTGACGGAAAAGGCACCTATCGGAAAGAAGATGGGTGAAGCCAAGAGCACGATTATCCTTGGCCTCTGGTCGTCAAAGGGCGAGCAGAACAACATTCAGAAAGCTGCCGAGAACGGTGGTATCAAGAATGTGACTCAGGTGGAGTACATTGATCAGAGCGTCTTCCTCGGGATCGTTATCAAGCACACCACCCGCGTCTATGGCGAATAAGCGAACAGAAACAGATTCTCTGAAAGCAGTGTAAACAAAGAACGAAGTCAGCACATGCGGACTTCGTTCTTTGTCTTATCCCATATTGTTGAGTAACATTTCCAGGGAGAGCTCGTCTTGGATGAGCACCTCTCGCGGCTTTGCCCCTTGCGACGGGCCGACAATACCGGCGCGTTCAAGCTGATCCATGAGTCGACCGGCACGGTTGAAGCCAATGGAGAACTTACGTTGAATCATGCTGGTAGACCCTTGCTGTGAACTGACGATGAGCTTTGCGGCTTCGGCAAACATCGGGTCGAGGTGCGTCATGTCGACATCGTTGGCACTTCCGCCGGCATCCTCCATCGGCGGACGCGGTAAGGCGAACGGCTGGGTGTAACCCTGTTGAGTGGCGATGTAGTTGGCGATGCGTTCCACCTCGGGCGTGTCTACGAAGGCACACTGCAGGCGGACAGGTTCGCTGCCGGCCAGGAAAAGCATGTCGCCCTTACCGATGAGTTGGTTGGCCCCCGGGCGGTCGAGGATGGTGCGCGAGTCGATCATGGAACTGACCTTGAAGGCCATGCGGGCGGGGAAGTTAGCCTTGATGGTTCCGGTGATGATGTTTGTGGTGGGGCGTTGCGTGGCGATGATCATGTGCATTCCCACGGCGCGTGCCAGCTGGGCGATACGAGCGATGGGCAGCTCGATCTCTTTGCCTGCTGTCATGATGAGATCGCCGAACTCGTCGATGATGACAACGATGTAGGGCAGGAACTTATGCCCGTTGGCAGGGTTGAGCTGACGAGATTTGAACTTCTCGTTGTATTCCTTAATATTACGCGCGCGCGCTTTCTTTAATAAGTCGTAGCGCGTATCCATTTCCACACAGAGGCTCTTGAGGGTGTTAATGACCTTCTGGACGTCGGTGATGATGGGCTCGTCGTTTTCGTCCTCTATCTGTGCGAGGAAATGGTTGACGATGGGTGAGTAGATGGGGAATTCCACCTTCTTCGGGTCCACCATGACGAACTTCAGCTCGGCAGGATGCTTTTTGTAAAGGAGCGAGGTGATGATGGCATTCAGTCCTACCGACTTACCCTGTCCGGTGGCACCTGCCACGAGCAGGTGTGGCATCTTGGCCAAGTCGGCCATAAACACTTCGTTCGTGATGGTCTTGCCCAGCGCCATGGGCAGCTCCATGGTTGTCTCCTGGAACTTCTTGCTGTTGAGAATGCTCTCCATGGAGACAATCTGTGGCTTGGCGTTCGGCACCTCGATGCCGATGGTGCCCTTGCCAGGGATGGGGGCAATGATACGTATGCCGAGCGCCGACAGCGAGAGTGCGATGTCGTCCTCGAGGTTACGGATTTTAGAGATTCGTACGCCCGGAGCCGGCGTGATTTCATAGAGGGTGATGGTGGGCCCCACGGTAGCCTTGATGCTGGAGATGCTGACACCGAAGTTGTGCAGCACGTTCACGATCTGGTCCTTGTTCTTGGTCTGCTCCTCCATGTCGATGGTGGCACGCGGGTCGACGTCGTAGTGCATCAGCAGGTCGAGGGTGGGGTAGTGGTAGTTTTCGAGATCGAGTTTCGGGTCGTAGGGCTCGAGTGCTTTCTCGTGGTCTTCGTCGGCCATCTCCTCTTCTGCGGGTGTCTCGATGGTGAACTCCGTGGCGGGCGTCTCGGCAGGCTTGTCGGCGGCAGGCTCGTCGCCCGTGGCTGCGGTGATCCACGAGTCATCCTGTGCGGCGACATCGCTTGCCTGGGCCGGCTTTTCGGTTGGAGTCGTCTCTGTCGTGAGCTCGATGACGTTGCTCGGAGTGTCTGCTTTGTCTTCAGCAACGGTAGCATAGGGAATGCTGTCATCCTCTTCTTCCTCTTCTTCGCTGGAGAGGTTCCTTTCCTGCGAGGCTGTGATGTCGCCCTCGGTGTCCTCTGTGTTTTCTTCACTCTTGGGGTGATGGAAGAAAGCGACGATGCGCGAGAGGATGGGATAGCGTTCGCGAATGTCGCGGGCAAGCTGCTGCGGGCGAAGTAGCATCTTGATGATGCGTATGGTCTCGGCACTGAGGTACGAGAGGTAGGCCAGCAGCGACAGCAGGATGACGAAGAAGGTGCCTACGGGGCCGATAATGCCTTCGAAAGTACCCACGAGGTGCTGCCCATGATTGCCACCGGGGCTGATATAGCTGATGGCAGGGTTGTCGGCAAAGGTATTCGTAAGGAAAAAGGCCGATGCCATGCTGACCCAGCAGGTGAGGAAGATGATGTTGACGAACCACTTCCAGAGGCGAATGTGGTAAACGCCAGTCAACTTCAGCGCCACGGCGGAAAGAAAGAAGGGCAGGAAGAAGGCTCCGAAACCGAAGTTCTCTGTAATCCAATAGTTACTCCACCACGCTCCCAGGTATCCGGTCCAGTTCTGTGCCGATCCGTCGTAGGTGTCTTGTAGGATTTTCTGGTCCTCACCTCCTGTGAAGAGGTGCGACACCAGACTCAGCAGCGTAAAGGCTGCCAGCGCCAGCATCGCCACTCCCAGCGCGATGCGAATGCCTTCCTTGCGGTCGATGGGGTCGTCTTTGTCGCCGCGCAGCGCATCGGTGAGGCGGAACTGTATGGATTCCTCCGCAGCAGGCGTAACAGCAGATTTGGCCACTCGCCGGCGCGGTGTCTTCTTCGTTTTAGAGGGTGTCATATAGCTTTCTATTCCTTATTCCGCTGCAAAATTAGTCATTTTCGCGAACTTTTGCACACTTTCTTCCCTTTTTTTCGAGAAAAACACTACTTTTGCACGCCAAATGCGGGTCTTTCCCTCACCTTAATTCATTATTTCGTGTGAAACTGATTTATCAGAAATACGACAAGCAGGCTATCGCTTCTCTCCCTCCTGTGCTCTTCAAGGGGCGTGTCATCGTCATTCAGAGCGAGGGCGAGGCGCGCCGTGCCGTTGACTATCTGCTGACGTTCCCGCGTCTGGGCATCGACACCGAGACGCGCCCCAATTTCCGCCCAGGCGGCATGAACCCTGTAGCTCTTCTGCAGGTGTCCACGCCCGACACCTGTTTCCTGTTCCGACTGAACCACATCGGGCTGATTCCGGCGATCGTGCGCCTGTTCACCGATGGCTCTGTGCAGAAGGTCGGCCTCTCTCTCCACGACGACTGGGGACAGTTGCAGCGCCGGACGCCTTTTCAGCCGACCAACTATCTCGACCTGCAAGACTATGTCAAGAAGCTTCAAGTCGAGGATATGAGTCTGCAAAAGCTCTATGCCAACTTCTTCGGGCAGAAAATCTCCAAGAACCAACGCCTCACCAACTGGGAGGCAGACACGCTCACCGAGTCGCAGAAACGCTATGCCGCCACCGACGCCTGGGCCTGTCTGCAGCTCTACGATGAGGTCACACGCCTCTTGGCCACTCGTGATTATCGGTTGATTAAAAACTCTGAGTCTACACAGCATGATTCATCTGTATCTTAAACGCGGCAAGGACGAGTCGCTCCGCCGTTTTCATCCCTGGATTTTTTCGGGTGCCGTCCATCATCTCGAAGGTCAGCCTCAAGAGGGCGACTTGGTGCGAGTGTTCACGGCTGATGGAGATTTCATAGCCATCGGCCATTGGCAGGTGGGCAGCATAGCCGTACGTGTCCTCTCTTTCATCGACGAACCCATCGACGCTGCTTTCTGGCATCGCCGTCTCTCCACGGCTTTGGATGTCCGTCGAAGCATCGGCCTGGTCGGGCGTCCCGATCACAACACCTTCCGCCTTGTGCACGGCGAGGGCGACTGTCTGCCAGGTTTGGTCATTGACATCTATGGTGCCACGGCTGTCATGCAAGCCCATAGCGTGGGCATGCACCTTTGCCGTCACGACGTTGCCCAGGCGCTGAAAGAGGTGATGGGCACCGCTCTCCGTCACATCTTCTATAAGAGTGAGACCACGCTCCCGTTCAAGGCCGGACTCGGCCAGGAGAATGGCTTCCTGCTGGGCGGCGATGCCGACGATGTGGCCGTCGAGAACGGCCTTCGCTTCCATATAGACTGGCTTCGGGGCCAGAAGACAGGCTTCTTTGTAGACCAGCGCGACAACCGTAGCTTGCTGGAACGCTATGCCGGCGGACGCAGCGTGCTGAATATGTTTTGCTACACGGGTGGCTTCTCTGTCTATGCTATGCGCGGTGGGGCTCGCCTGGTCCATTCCGTAGACAGTTCGGCGAAGGCCGTCGACCTCGTCAACGATAACATAGCTCTCAATTTCCCCGGCGACCAGCGTCATCAGGCATTTGCCGAAGATGCCTTCCGCTATCTGCAGCAGATGGGCGATGCCGCCTATGACCTCATCATTCTCGACCCGCCGGCTTTCGCCAAACATAAGGATGCACTGCGCAATGCCCTGAAAGGATACATTCGCCTGAATGCCCGTGCTTTCGAGAAGATTGCACCGGGCGGATTGCTCTTTACGTTCTCTTGTTCGCAGGCTGTGTCGAAGGACCAGTTCCGCACGGCGGTCTTCACTGCAGCAGCACAGAGCGGTCGTAATGTCCGCATTTTGCATCAGTTACACCAACCGGCCGACCATCCTGTTAATATCTATCACCCAGAGGGTGAATACCTGAAGGGTTTGGTCTTATACGTGGATTAAAACGCTTAACAGATGTTAACGGGTGCACGTCGAGGCTGTCTTTGTGTTAAAGAACTGTAAACACAGAAGAAAAAGTGAACAACTTATTAAGCACGCTTGCGAGAAATTTCTACTTTTGTAGCGTGTTTTTCATGGTATTAGATTTAAGGTTAATGAAAGACGGGTTGTCGTGAGACACCTCTTCTTTTGAGAAACGAACAAAGCCTAGCATTCTCTTAATTGCTCTTTGAGCTTTGTGAGTTACAGCTGCCATTCTCTGTGAGGAGAGCGGCAGTTGCTTTTTTCTGATGCTGTCATTGCGCTCGCCTCAAATCCTTTTCGAATTGTCGTGCTACGGGCTTGTGTCCTTTCGTGGGCGTCGCCTGGAAAGAAACAAGCCCAGACTCTGCCGCACGCTCAGCGTAACCTGCCGTTTTCCCTAAGTCGTCAGCACCGTATCGGAAGAGGATTTTTTTACTTATATAGAAGTTAATGCCGAATGATGCGGAAAAAACAGGAAAATAGCATCTTTATGAATAAGCTATACATCTGGAAATGAAGCGTATTTCATGGGCGTATTGTCTTCTCATCATAAGCGCAGCAGGTCGGGACGGCAAACATAGGGGTTTGTTCCATCGTGATGGAACCATCGTTCCATCGTGATGGAACCATCATTCCATCGTGATGGAACAAACAAAAGTGTTGGGCGTGTTGAGCAGAAGTGTTGGACGTGTCGTTCAGAATTGTTGGGCGTGTTGAGCAGAAGTCTTGGGCGTGTCGAGCAAAAGTCTTTGGAGTTTTGGGCAAAAGTGTTGAGAGTTTTGGGCAAAAGTGTTGAGAGTTTTGAGCAAAAGTCTTTGGAGTTTTGAGCAAAAGTGTTGAGAGTTTTGAGCAAAAGTCTTGGGAGCTTTGAGCGATGGAGAAGGGAGTGTTGAGTGAATGTGTGTAAAGTCTTGATTCAAAGGGAGTGACATGGTCAGGAGTTGCGGCTTCCCTGCTCTGCGACGTGAGCGTCAGTTTCTTTTTTCTGCCAAAAGTCAAATTCCAGCTGAATGCCTTCCTCGCCGCGTTGTTCCTGGCTGCCGGCATAGCTGACGCCCAGTCCCAGCAGGCGCACGGGCCGCAGGGCAGGATTGGCTTCGTGCAGCAACCTGCGTGCCAATGGCAGAAGTACTGCTGCGTCGGCGGGGATGGTGGCGGCGAGTGTCAGGCTGCGTGTGATGATGTTGAAATCGAAGAATTTTACTTTCAGCGTCAGTGTCTGCCCATGGAAGTCGGCCCGCGTGAGTCGGCGTGCCAAGTCATCGGCGCAGACGTGCAAGCGTTCGTCCAGCGCTTCCCAGTCGCTCAGGTCGTGCTCGAAAGTATGTTCGCAACTGACGCTCTTGCGCTTCCATTCCGTCACGACGGGACGCGGATCAATGCCCCGCGCAAAGCCGTACAGTATAGCGCCCATCTTGCCGAAACGTTCGGCCAGATAGGCTTGTGATTTGCTTCGCAGATCCTTGCCGGTGAAGATGCCGAGGCGGTGCATCTGCTCTGCCGTCCGGGGGCCGACACCCCAGAATTTCTCGATGCGCAGTGTGTCGATGAACGACTGTGCGCGGTCGGGGTGAATCACGGTGAGCCCGTCGGGCTTGCGTTGGTCCGATGCTATCTTGGCCAGAAACTTATTGTAAGAGACGCCGGCGGAAGCCGTCAGGTGCAACTGCTCGCGTATCTTTACTTTAATCTCGCGGGCAATGTCCACGGCCAGCTCCATGTCTTTCTTGTTCTGCGTAACGTCAAGAAAAGCCTCATCCAGCGAGATAGGCTCGATGAGGTCGGTGTATTCGTGGAAGATTGCGTGCATGGCCGCTGACACCTCTTTGTAAACGGCGTAGCGCCCAGGCACGATGACGAGTTTCGGGCAAAGACGTTTGGCAGTCAGGATGGCTTGTGCGGAGTGGACGCCGAAGCGTCGAGCCTCGTAGCTGGCCGTGGCCACCACGCCTCGCGGGCCGTCGTAGCCCACAGCCAAGGGCTTGCCGCGCAACTCGGGGAAGTCACGTTGCTCCACGCTGGCAAAAAAAGCATCCATATCCACATGGATGATGCGGCGTAACTCAGCGGCCATTGCTCACTTGTCAATGTCCTTGATGTAGCGACTGGGTGGCGGCCCGTAGAGAACGCGAATCTCATTGCCGCGTGCCCTTCGCTCCTCAATCTCTTTTTGCCGCTGCCTCATGGCTTTCTCTTGCTCTTGCCGTTCCCAGTCGGCACGGGCAATGCTGTCCATACGCTGCTGTTCTGCTTCCATCTCGCGCTGTGCCTTTTTGGCAGAGCGGCAACCGCCGAAGCCCAGCAGGGCCAGCAGGCTGGAGAGTAGGAGGGTGGTGACTTGGGTGATTGCTTTCATAGCCAGATGATATAGGATGAATGATTTTCGTCAGTTTTTTATTTCTCGGTTTCTTTGAGGCGTTTCATGTGGCACAGGATTGTCTGTCCGTCGTCGCCGCGCAGGTGCATGCCATTGCCACGGCAGTAGCGCCAGTGGCGGCAGTCTTTGCAGTCGCCTGTGCGACGCCAGTCGAACGTGCGATGCGGCAGGTAGCGGTGCTCCCATACCTCCATGAAATCGTCTTGGTAAATATTCCCTTGATTATAATCGGCTCGGATGCTGGCGCAGGCTGCTATGGCGCCGTCGGCCATGACCGAACCAACGCTGATGCCTGCCTGGCAATGGAAGAAATGGTCGCGCACCTCGGCCTCATATTCTCCTAAATAGCCTTCGCAGCCGTAGGATGCCTTGATGAATCCTTCCTGGCGTGTCTGCTTGATGAACTCAAATACGCCCCGGAATTCTTCGCCCGAAAGACGCATCTCGGGGTCGTTCTTGGCGCGTCCCATGGGGAACACGGTATAGATACGCCACTCCTGTACCCCTTTCTTAATGAGGAAATCGCGAATGGCAGGCAGCTCCGCGTAATTGCGGCGGTTGACGCACGTCACACAGTCGAAATGTAACGGCGAAGCCACGAGCAGGTCGATGGCCTGCGAAGCCATGCGGAACGCATCTTTGTGGCCGCGCATCCAGTTGTGATTCTCCTCCATGCCGTCCAGGCTGAGTGCCACCGTGTGCATGCCGGCTTTACGGAGTCGCTGGAAACGGTCGGGGGTAAGAAGCAGGCCGTTCGTCACCAGCCCCCAGGGAAAGCCGCGGTCATAGATTTTCCTGCAGACATCTTCCAAATCGTCACGTACCAGCGGTTCGCCGCCCGTGATGATGACAAAGACTTCGTGCGGATTGCACTTCCGCTCTACGCTGTCCAGCACACGCAAGAAGTCCTCGCCCGGCATGTCCTTCACACCAGCTACCTTCTTGCAGTCGCTGCCACAATGGCGGCAGTGGACATTGCAGCGAAGCGTACACTCCCAGAACAGCTGACGCAGTGGGTGCTCGCGCTCGATGCACCTGCTGAGCTGAAGAGCCAGTTCCTGTCCAATGCGTCTGCGGATGCTCATACTGTTTTGTCTGGGGTGACTTGTATCGCCACGGTGTCCACTTCTGAAGAGGTGATGCTGTCCTGATATTCATCCAGTGGAGGGCCGTAGAGACACTCATACTGACTGGAGCCTGTATGTCCACAGCCGTAGGCGGTAGCTCCGAATCCCATAAGCACAAGACCTCTTTGTATCAATTTGTAATAGCCTTTTTTCATACGTTCTCTTCGATAGCAAGTGCCCCGCGAAGGGGTAACAAGGTGAGGTGTTTGATGCGCAAAAGTAGCTATTTTGCACAGATGTACCAAGCTTTTCACAAAGTTTATCGCTCTTCTCGCAACTTTTCACATTTCTTTTTCGTCTCACGTCATAAAGAAGTAGTACCTTTGTGCCCGAATAACAGACCATCAATACATAAGTTTACAAGATAATAATCTTTTTCCATCTTCGCGTGATTCACCTCCAAGGCATTCATAAAACTTACGCAGGCGCCCAGCCGCTACACGTCCTGAAAGGCATCGACCTCGACATAGCCGAGGGCGAGCTGGTCAGCATCATGGGGGCAAGCGGTTCGGGTAAGAGTACATTGTTAAATATATTGGGTATTCTTGATGACTATGACGAAGGCGAGTATTATCTTGCAGGGACGCTCATCAGGAATCTCAGCGAGACACGTGCCGCGCAGTACCGCAACCGGATGATAGGATTTATATTCCAGTCGTTCAACCTCATCGGCTTCAAGACGGCCGTTGAGAACGTGGAATTACCGCTGTTCTATCAGGGCGTCAGTCGTCGCCGGCGTTATCAGATGGCAATGGATGAGTTGGCAAAAATGGGGCTTACCGACTGGGCTAATCACTATCCTAATGAGATGTCGGGCGGTCAGCGTCAGCGTGTAGCCATCGCTCGCGCACTGGTTACTCGACCGCAGATTATTCTGGCAGACGAGCCTACGGGTGCGCTGGATTCGAAGACGGGCGTGGAGGTCATGGAACTGCTGAAGCGCCTGAACCACGAAGAGGGCATCACCATGATTATAGTCACCCACGATCCGGGCGTTGCAGCCCAGACCGACCGTATCATTCGTATCAAGGATGGAGTTATTGAATGAAATCTGGCAAACAGCACGCCGCAATAAGTTGCGCACCTCGCTGACGGGTTTTGCCGTGGCGTGGGGCATCTTCATGCTGGTGGTGCTGCTGGGGGCCGGCAATGGACTCATTAATGCCCAGCAGCAGAACAGCGGGCAGTGGGTGGACAACTCTATGATGATCTTTGGAGGGGTGACGTCTAAGCCCTACGACGGTCTGAAGGAAGGACGTAATGTTCAGCTGGATGACAACGACCTCGTTACTACACAGACGCGTTTCCGGCAGAATGTGGACAAGGCTGGCGCTTTACTTTATGCCAGTTCCGACATCACATTGGGCGAGAACTATGTCAGTAGTCAGCTGCGTGGCGTCTATCCTATCGATGCAGAAATCAATAAGAAGAAACTGGCAGCAGGACGCTTTATTAACGACATCGACCTGCGTGACCGCCGTAAGGTGCTTGTTATTCCAGAGAACCAGGCGAGGGAACTGTTGCCGCACAATCCTCGCTCGCTGCTGGGGAAGGTCGTTAAAGTCGGGGACCTGGCTTTCACGGTCGTGGGTATAGAGCAGGAAGACAAGAGCCGAATGAGCTCGGATGTCGATGTCCCCTTCACCACCATGCAGACGATTTACAATCAGGGAAATCACGTCGAGCGAATCGCTTTCACCTTTCATGGCCTGGCCACCGAAGCAGATAATGCAGCGTTTGAACAACGCTATCGTGCAACAATCAACCGCCAGCATCGTGCAGCTCCTGACGATGAGGATGCCATCTGGATATGGAACCGCTTCACACAAGCCATGCAAATGCAAAAGGGAATCGGAATCCTCCAGACGGCCCTTTGGATAATCGGCTTGTTCACGCTGCTGAGTGGCATCGTGGGCGTCTCCAACATTATGCTTATAACGGTGCGGGAGCGAACGCGCGAATTTGGCATACGTAAGGCTATCGGTGCATCGCCTTCCAGCATTCTTCGTATCATCATTACAGAGAGCGTCGTCATTACAGGGCTGTTCGGCTACGTGGGTATGCTCCTCGGCATTGCTGCTAATCTTTATATGGATGCTACGCTTGGCTCAAAACCCATCGAGACTGGACTCTTTACCACCACAGTCTTCGTTGACCCTACGGTCAGCCTCGGCACCTGTGTCGGTGTAACGGCAGTTCTCGTTGTCGCGGGGACGATAGCTGGCCTGATGCCTGCTTTGAAAGCTGCGAGAGTGAGGCCCGTGGAGGCGTTGAAATGAAGGCGAAAGAGAAGAAAGTATAAACGTAAAAAAAGAGAAAGACAAGGAAATGACTTCAAAAATGGAGAAGGATAGACAGTTGCATCAGGTCGGTTCTTCCCGTCCCCCGGGAGGAACGGGTACAGGAATCATCTGGAGATGGGCTAACAGTCTGTTCTCTTCTGAAGTTCTCTCTGTTATACAACGCAACAGGACGCGTTCCTTCTTGACTGGTTTTGGCGTTTTCTGGGGCGTGTTTATGCTGGTGGGCCTGCTGGGAGGCGGTGCAGGTCTGAAAGAAATGCTGTCGAATAATTTCGAGGGCTTTGCCACCAATGCCGCAATGATATGGGAGCAGCCGACGACGAAGCCCTACCATGGCTTTCGCAAAGGACGCTTCTGGAGCCTCACTACCAATGATGTGGAGCGTCTTCGCGCCCAGGTGCCGCAGCTGGATGTGATATCGCCTATAGCCTCCAAGTGGGGCGTGCAGGCCGTCTGCGGTGAACACAGATACAACTGTAGCGTAAAAGGTCAGTTGCCGGAATATGTGCGTGTCGAGGCTCCTACGATGTACTATGGGCGTTTCCTCAATGAGATGGACGTCGTGCAGCAACGTAAGGTGTGCGTTTTGGGAAAGCGTGTCTATAAGACCCTTTTCCCGCATGGCGGTGATCCCTGCGGGCAGTTTATTCGCCTGGACTCTGTCTACTATTCTGTTGTCGGTGTGAACTATGCCGGAGGCAACATGAGTATTAACGGTTCGGCAGACGAAGCAGTGGTCATTCCCCTTTCGCTGATGCAGCGGGCCTTCAATATGGGTGAGTCCATTGACCTTATAGCCATCACGGCCCGCCGTGGGACTGTTGTCAGCGACATCACACCTCGAATCCGTGAAGTGGTGGCGCGTGCTCACGATATTGATCCGACCGATGAGAAAGCCGTTATGGTCTTCAATACCGAAGTCCTGTTTGGCTTGATGGACAACCTCTTCTCTGGCGTCGATTTGCTCATCTGGCTTGTGGGTATTGGTACGCTGTTGGCAGGAGCTATCGGTGTCTCAAACATTATGATGGTAACGGTCAAAGAACGCACCACGGAGATAGGCATCCGCCGAGCCATAGGGGCTACGCCACGAGTCATCCTTCAGCAAATTCTTTCTGAGAGTATCCTGCTCACCTCCGTGGCAGGCATAAGCGGTATCGTCTTTGCCGTCCTGATCTTGCAGATGTTGGAACTCAGTTTCACGGAGGACGGCATCGTGCAGTCTCACTTCCAAGTCAGTTTCTGGACGGCCGTTGGTGCCGCAGCCTTGCTGGCCTTGTTAGGCGTGTTGGCGGGCTTGGCTCCGGCAGCAAGAGCGATGGCCATCAAGCCCGTGGATGCGATGCGGGAGGAATGAAGTATGAGGAATGAAACAAGAATAATAAATAATGAAAAATGAATAATCTCCAATGAAAAAGTTTGTTCGCATTTTTGTCATCGCTTTGGTGGTGCTGCTCTTTCTCGGCACTTTCGTTTTCCTCTATTTGAACTCACGTCCTCGGCCAGAGCGTTATGAAACGTTGGAACCAAAGGTCATGGACTTGGAGAAAACGACCATAGTGACGGGCAAAATAGAGCCGCGCGACGAGGTCGCCGTGAAACCGCAAATCAGCGGAATCATCACAGAACTGCTGAAAGAGGCAGGTCAGCGCGTGGAGGTCGGCGAGGTCATCGCTAAGTTGAAGGTAATTCCCGACATGAATCAGCTGGCCAGCGCGGAGAGTCGTGTACGCCTGTCACAACTAAACCTCCGGCAGGCCAAGGTAGATTACGAGCGTCAAAAGACTCTTTATGATAAAGGTCTTATCTCAGCCAACGACTACGAGAAAGTGCTGCAAGCCTACAATCAGGCCCGCGAAGAAGCCAGTATAGCCCAAGAGCAGCTCGAGCTGACGCGTGACGGAGTCTCGTCCAACAAAGCCAGTAGCAGCAATACCTTGGTGCGCAGCACCATCAGCGGCATCATCCTTGACATCCCTGTGAAGGTGGGTAACTCTGTTATCCTCAGCAATACGTTCAACGACGGTACGACCATCGCCTCTGTGGCCGACATGAGCGACCTCATCTTCCGTGGTAATATTGATGAGACGGAAGTGGGCCGTCTGTCTGTAGGTATGCCCATGCAGATCACAATTGGCGCTCTGCAAGACCTGCGCTTCCCTGCGGCACTGGAGTACATCAGTCCGAAAGCTGCAGCTACCACAGGCGGTGCCAATCAGTTTGAGATTAAGGCTGCTGTCACTGTACCTACGGCAAGTCCTGACGGAAAGGCGCCGCTCATACGAAGCGGCTACAGCGCCACGGCGCAGATTGTCCTACAGGGAGCCCACCAGGTCCTTGCCATCCCCGAGGCGGCGATAGAGTTTAGCGGCGATAGCGCTTTTGTCTATTTGGTGGGAGGGACGGACAAACAGCCGACCTACACCCGCACTTCCGTTCAGACAGGTCTTTCTGATGGCATCAATATTGAAATTCGTTCAGGACTGAAGGCCTCTGACAAAGTGCGTGGCAGTCTGCTTGTGGACGATGCCGGAAAGTAATGTGCCCCACATGCGTGGTAATATAAAAATGAATGATGAATAATGAGATATTACCTCTTCCTTTCGCTGTTCGTCTTTTCTCTTGTGGCGAAGGCTGACCCCATTGCTGGCTTGTTGCACCGCATCCTCCCTTCCAAGGGCGATGCTGAAAAGTTCGTGTGGACGCTCGATGAACGTCCTACGGGGCAGTTTACCTTTTCCTGCGACGGACAGTATGTCAACGTCCGGGGCTCCGATTATATAGCGATTGCTACAGGCATCAACTGGTATCTGCAGCACTATGCAGGCATAGACATCTCTTGGAACGCACCGACGGCCACATTGCCGGCTACTCTGCCTGCTTGCCCTGCAGAGACGCATACGGCCAGTGTCCCCCTGCGCTATTATCTGAATTTCTGTACATATAGCTACTCCATGGCCTTCTGGGATTGGCAACGGTGGCAGCAGGAACTCGATTGGATGGCACTGCATGGGATAAATATGCCATTGGTCATCACGGGAATGGAATGTGTCTGGCGTCGCGTCTTGGAGGAGTATGGCTATGCCTCGCTCGACGATGTTAACTCGTTCGTATGTGGCAGCGCCTACTATGGCTGGTTCTTTATGAACAACCTGACAGCTTGGGGCGGACCGCAACCGAGACAGTGGTATGCGCAGCAAGAGCGATTGGCCCGTCGCATCTTCCGCAGAATGGGCGAGTTCGGGATGACACCTGTCGTGCCTGGCTATGTGGGGATGATTCCCCGTGACTTCCTTGCACGTGCCGATGCCGGAGAGGTGGCTGCATGGACATCTGCAGACATCGTAGACGGAGGCCTCTGGTGTTCCTTTACTCGTCCGGCCTTTGTCAATAATACCAAGCGCCTGAAGGAGTTCGCTGCTCGTTACTATGCAGCCTTCAACAGACTATATGGACGACTCTGCCCTACACATTTCTATGCCATCGATCCGTTCCATGAAGGAAACGTGCCTGCCGGCGTCACTAACGCGCGCGCTTCTGTGGCTGCCATGTGGGAGGCACTTACAGCCTTTGACAGCGAAGCCGTATGGGTGGCCCAGCACTGGCAGGATAATCCTAAGCCGCTGTTGACGCATACGCTCCCGCGTGGACGCCTCATCATCTTGGATCTCCATGGCGATAACAATGCCGATACGGTTTGCGGCGGACACCATACGACGGCGCAGGGCGAGGCACACGACTGGGTGTGGGGGCAAGTATCGAATTTCGGTGGTAATGTCGGGCTCTTTGGCCGCTTGGATCGTCTCATTAATTGCTTCTATGCTGCGCGTAATGGTAAGTCGGAAAACCGGCTTGTGGGAATCGGTGCGCTGCCCGAAGGCATAGAGAATAATCCCATGCTTTACGACCTGCTCTATGCCCTTCCTTGGACAACGACGGATTACACGCGTGACACGTGGCTGGCTGATTACGTAAAAATGCGGTATGGCTTGAGCCCGAAGGATGAAGCTTATGGTGCTTTGCTCTCGGCGTGGACTCGTCTTGGTGCTGAAATTTATAATTGTCCGAATGACCGACAGCAAGGAACGACAGAGAGTGTCTTTTTAATGCGTCCGTCGGTCGTGGCCGGAACCGTCAGCAGCTGGGCCGCATCGACATGGTATTGGGATGCGTCAGAGGTGCGTGCTGCACTGGCCCAGATGCTTTCTGCCTGCGATGTGATGGAGAGCAATTCTCGCCTTCAGCAGGGTAGTGCTTGCAGCTGGAACAACTTCTGCTATGATCTCGTGGATCTCTGCCGCCAGGCATTGGCTGACTACGGCAAGCAACTGCTCGACGAGATTCGTGCGTCGGCGGTCGTACAAGATGGAAAATTGTCTGAACGTTTCCTCGGACTTATCCTCGATCAGGATCGCTTGCTTGGCACACGCCGTGAGTTCCGCTTAGGACGCTGGACAGAGGCCGCACGCAGGCTGGGGAAAAATGCCCGGCAGAAAGATTTATATGAACGGAATGCCCGGATGTTGCTCACTACATGGGGCGATCGTGCCCAGTGTGAGCAGGGAGGGCTGCACGATTATGCCAATCGCGAGTGGCAGGGGTTGCTCTCGTCCTACTACTATCCTCGCTGGCGGGCGTTCTTTCAGGGCAATGGCGCCGGGCAGGACTGGTTTGCCGATTTTGAATGGCCTTTCGTTCATGGAGCATCGGGGACTATCAGCGCCTATATCCCTCAGGGCGTTCCCTATTCCTATGGTACCTTTAGTGCAGCGCCGGAAGGTGATGCCGTTGCCCTCGTCCGAGAGCTTTGCGAGAAGTATTTGAATTTATCACAAATCGCTTATTGAGACTTGGATGAATGTTATTGGTACAAGCCCTGTTCTCTGATTGATTTTCAGGAACTCCAACATAATTGACACGTTGCTCAAAATCATAGGAGACACTGATGAGACGGACCTCGGAAGGAGAAGATCATGTCTCTCATCGCATACTAGGAAAATAAAATAATCTGGTTTTGCGGATGCCAATTAAAATTTTTGTATTACCTTTGCGCCCGAATTCGATTACTTTGTGGCAACATTATGAAAGTCACCATCCTACAACACGACATCCAGTGGTGTCGTCCAGACGAAAATCTGGCACATCTGGATATTCTCACAAACACACTTCCCACAACCGACCTGTTGTTACTGCCAGAAATGTTTGCGACGGGTCTTAACAATTTCCCTTTAGATATCGTAGACGCCCAGCCTACTATACTTGACTGGATGAAGCGAAAGGCTGCTGCGCTGGACGCAGCAGTCGTCGGAAGCATAGCCACTGAGGCAGGTGGACAATTCTATAATCGTCTTCATTTTGTCAAGCCGGACGGCCATGTCACGGTCTACGACAAACGTCATCTCTTTGCTTATGGTGGCGAAGCCGACCGTTATACGCCAGGACATCAGCGCGTAATCGTGAAGTGGCGTGGCGTCCGATTCCTCCTTCAAGTATGCTATGACTTGCGCTATCCGCTATGGGCGCGCAGTCGTGGAGACTATGATTGCATTCTCTATAGTGCCAACTTCCCGATAAGTCGCGACACTGCCTGGCGGACACTGATTCGTGCGCGTGCCATTGAAAACCAATGTTATGTTGCTGCTGTCAACAGAATCGGTACGGACCAAAAATGTGAATACTATGGTCGCTCAGCTATCATACATCCTTATGGGGAGACGATGGTGGAATGCCCGGATAAGACAGAATGGGCAGCTTCTGCTGTTATCGACCTTGATTTCTTGATACACTATGATGAGAAATTCCCTGTGATGGCCGATGCCGACCCCTTTATCATAGCTCCTCGGGCAACAACTCAAGGACTTTCCCCCCACGAGCCACAATAAGCGTAGAGTGGAATAGTCGCGAACGCTCCACGAGTCGCTCCTGTGCCAGCAGAATGCCTTGATCTATCTTCTGCTGCATTTCTGTCATCTCGAGTTCACTCATGGTTGCCTGCAATTTTGTATTTGTTTAGGAACTTCGCGTATCTTACTTCGTCAACGATGGTGGTGCGCTGATCCTTCCACCCATAGGCAATCTTCTCTCCGGGGCAATCGGAGTTGTCGTAAAGAGTCCAGTAGTCCACAACAGGCATATAGAGCTGGAAAAGATTTTGAAGTCCAGCCTCATAGCGTCGAAGAATCACTTCGGTGGGAATGTTGTGTCCGCCCTGACTGACTCGTTTGGCTACGCGTGCTACGGCCTGTTCTGGCGTAGACAGCGAGAAGAAAAGAAGCGTTACGAAATATCCGCGCTTCTGTGCCCGTTGAATCAATTTGACGTAGGAGCGCGTGGCTAATGTGGTTTCAAAGGCGAAGGTCTCACCTTCTTTCAGCAAGTGCAGGATACGGTCTATCATCAGCCGTCCGGCCTGAATGGCCACTCCCTCGGGATTGAACGGTGACAAGCCCTTCGCAATCTCGTCGGCATTGACAAATTCGCGGCAATTCAGCATCTCCGGCAAGACGGTGAACGAAGCAGTCGTCTTGCCGGCGCCATTGCATCCTGCGATGATATAAAGATGTAAGCGGTCGTTATCTGCCATGTCTTTTTACAATCTCCATAAATCAGACTGCGGTCAGCGCTTTCTGCGGCGGCCTGTGTCGAGCAAGCTGCGTATGGCGGAAACGACACTGACGCCAAGTTGCACGCCTTTGAAAATGGTGAGACTGTTCAGGAAAAGGTTAAGGGCCAGATCCCAACGGTTATGCGCAGTCGGGGTGGGGGAGAAGAGTTCTTGGAAAGAATCCTTCAGGCCTTCAGCAGCCGCATCGCGTTCAGCTGCAAGACGCCGTTTCTCGAGACGGATGGCCTCAAGGGTAGACTGTGGCTGTAGCGTAATGAACGAGGGTGATGTCATGGCTGTTCCTTTAAGGACTGACGGTCGGTGTCGGCGACGTCAGTTCGGTCGTCTAAGAATAATTTGAAAAGGAAACGGGCTGTAGGCTCTACAATCCATTTCTTACGTTGAGTGTAAACAAGCACGACCAGCAGCAGTTGTGCTGCGGTCACGATGAGGAAACCGGCTAACGTGCTGTCGAGCAGATGTCCCAGCCAAACGGAGAGGGCAATGCCGCCGAAGAGTAAGGCGCACGAGCCAATGAGGATAACCACTGCCCACAGGGCAATCGCGGCTATCAGTTCCGTCAGTGCCTCTACCAGATGTAAACTGAGGTAGCGCTTTTCCAAGAGGAAATAGCGCTTGACCTCGTTGAACAGTTGGTGTAGGCGACTTGTCAGTTGCTCACTCTCAAACAGCATAGCACTTAGGCTTCTTCAGTGGTGTTGGCCAGTTCTTCAGAGATGTCGGTGACAAGAGCGTCCATATCCTTGCGGTTGAGCCGTATGCCACGTTTGCGAAGTGCTTCAGCGATGCGCTCGCGTGTGTCAGCTCCCTTTTCCGGAGCCAGAAGGAGACCTGCGGCCGAGCCAATGGCTACACCGCCCAGAAATGCAACAAGATAATTAAGAGCTTTCATAATGCAATAGGTTTAAGTGAGGTGAATAATTCTTTTTCGGTGCTGCAAATATAGCCTTTTTCCAGCCAAACGAAACCATTTTGCTTATCTTTTTTTATTCGAGACGGGGAAAAGTTGCCTTTTTAACGTTTTTTGTGTCAATAGGCTTTGTAGGAATACTATTTTATCGTACCTTTGTGCCGTGATTCATTATTAAAACAATTAAGGAGTAAAAAAACAATGAGAAATTATTTCGTTTTGGGCGTGGCAGTATGTGCCACTTTGGCTTTTGTATCCTGCAAGAGCAGTGAGAGTGCTTGGAAGAAAGCGTATGAGAAGTCTCGTCAGGAAGCCGCAACAGCTCCTGTCCAGCAGGCCGCAACCACACAGCCTGTCACTACGGTGGCGCCCGTCCAGACCGTAACAACGACTCCCGTCACGGCCAATGAATCCACGCGTACGGAAAATCTTACGCTGATCAATGGCGCTGGCCTGAAGGCTTATAGTGTGGTGGTAGGAACTTTCAGCGTAAAGGCAAACGCAGACAATCTGCAACGTACGCTTAACAATGCAGGTTATGCTGCACAGATTGCAACTAATCCTCAGGGGCAGTATCGTGTTATCGCCACGACGTTCGACGACCTGGGCACCGCCGTCCAGAGTCGCAATAATCTCCGTGCCCAGTATCCTGATGCATGGTTGCTTCGCAAATGAAAATTTCTTTTTGGTAAAGTGAATATATGTAAGATTTTATGGCAGGGGTGGGCTGTGAAGCTAACCCCTGTTTTTCATTTAAACGGAAGGGAAGGCTATGCGAGTTCTTTCAATTGATTATGGAAAGAAGAGGACGGGGCTGGCCGTCACCGATCCCCTTCAGTTGATTCCGAACGGGCTCTGCACGGTGGCTACGGTTCAACTCGAGAATTACCTCGTGGAGTATCTTCGTCGCGAAGCCGTGGAGCGCATCGTCGTAGGTTATCCAAGGCAGATGAATGGCGAAGACAGCGAGAACATGCGGCGCATCACCCCCTTTGTCAACCGCCTGCGCAAGTTGTTCCCCGACGTTGCCATAGAATTGTTTGATGAGCGATTCACCAGCGTCCTGGCCCACCGCGCCATGCTCGAGAGCGGTATCGGCCGCAAGGCGCGACAGAACAAGGCGCTTGTCGATGAGATTTCTGCAACCATCATCCTTCAGAGCTGGATGGACGCACAGAGACAAAACAAAGAATGAAATAGTTTAACTTTATACTCCAACTATTATGGTACTTCCTATTTATACCTTGGGTCAGCCCGTGCTTCGTCAGGTGGCAGAGGAAATCGAACCCCAAGACCCGGAGATACAATCCTTCGTTCAGGATATGTTCGACACGCTCGATCGCAGTGGCGGCATCGGCTTGGCCGCACCGCAGGTCGGTCGGTCCGTCCGTGTCGTTGTCATCGACTTGAATCCCATCAAAGAGGATTACCCTCAGTACGAAGGGTTCCGTCATGTCTTCTACAACCCATATATCGAAGAGTACGACAAGACCCATCAAGAGTCGATGGAGGAAGGCTGCCTCTCGTTGCCCGGCATGAGCGAGAGTGTGAAGCGTCCTACCCGCGTCCGTATCTCATATTTGGACGAGCAGTTTCAGGAGCGTGATGAGTGGGTCGACGGTTACCTGGCCCGTGTAGTTCAGCATGAATTTGACCACCTCGACGGAAAAGTCTACACCGACCGTATTCAGGGCTTACGCAAGCAGATGCTGAAGAGCAAGCTGAATGATGTCCTCAAGGGGCGCTTCTCCTGCGATTATAAAGTGAAGGTGCGTAGGTAGGGTAGGGCGAGCCCGGAGTTCATGAAAGCGTGGAGAGTGAATAGTATGAATCCTTTCTATCAAGACGTGGCACGCAGGTTCAGCTGTCTGCGGTGCCTGGTCGTGTTTCTTCTCCTCCTTTCTTTCGCGTTTCCTTCCTCTGCGCAGATCAATACCGAGCGTGTGATGCTGATGGGTCGCAATGCTCTTTTCTACGACGACTACGTACTTTCCATTCAGCGCTTCAGCCTCGTCATCAATGCCAAGCCCTATTGGCACGAACCCTACTTCTATCGCGGCTTGGCCAAGTTCTATCTGGAGGATTTTGCGGGTGCCGAGCAGGACTGCAGCCAAAGCCTGCAGCTGAATCCCTATGTCGCCAATACCTATCAGCTTCGGGGCCTCTGTCGCGTCCATCTGAAGCATTTCGATGAAGCGATAGCCGACTATCGGAAGGTTTTGTCTCTCGAACCCAAGAGCCGCCCCAGCTGGCACAATCTGGTCCTTTGCTACTTCGAGAGGAAACAGTATGCCGAGGCCGATTCAGCACTTGACCAAATGATCCGCTACTGGCCCCGCGAGGCCGAGAATCTCACGCTGAAAGCACAGGTCTCGCTGGCGCGTACGGATACGGTGCAGGCGTTGGTACTCATCGATTCGGCCCTGGTGCTCGATGCTTTCGATGCGCAGGCCTGGACCATGCGGTCGATGATCAGCCTTCAGCGCGGCGAGTATGCACAGGCCGAGAGCGAGATCAACAAAGCCATTCTCCAGCGCCCTCGTGTGGCCGGCAACCTCATCAATCGTGCGTTGGCCCGCTTCCATCAGAACAATCTGCGAGGCGCCATGGACGACTACGACTTGGCGCTCGAGATTCAGCCGAACAACTATCTGGCACATTTCAATCGTGGTCTTCTCAGGGCGCAAGTGGGAGACGACAACCGGGCCATCGAGGATTTCAACTTTGTCCTTTCCGTGGAGCCCGACAACATGATAGCTATTTATAACCGTGCGCTTCTCTTGGAGCAGACAGGCGACCTGACGGGCGCCATTCGCGATATCTCTGCGGTCATCGACGAGTACCCGGAATTCTGGGCCGGCTATCATCAGCGCGCTCAAGTCCGGAGAAAGATGGGCGACGTGCAGGGTGCCGAGCGCGATGAGTTCCGCATCATGAAAGCGCGTATGGAGGCCAAGACGGGCGCACGCCGCTCTTCTGCCAAGAAAACGCGCAAGCAAAGCCAGCATAACATTGACGACTATGCCTCGCTTGTCGAGGCCGATACCGACGAGCCGGAACGCGAATATGAGAGCGCCTACCGGGGGCGTGTCCAGGACCGCCGCGTGGAGCTGCAGCCCATGCCGCTCTATGTGCTTACGCACCATCGGGTGCAGAGTCCGCTCAGCCGGTATATCCCGTTCCTTCCTGCATTGGAGGCGCTCAACAGCGACGAGACAATAGCGCCAGTCTATCTGTCCAATCAGGAACAACCCTTGGACAGCGCGGCCCTGCAGGTACACTTCAGGAATGTGGGGCGCCTCACATCTTTGCTGGCAGGCCCTGCGCCTACGGCTCGTTTGTATTTCGCTCGTGCGTTAGCCTGCTATCAGATTCGTGATTTCGAGGCGGCCGTTTCCGACCTGCAGCGTGCGATCGCCATGGAACCCGACGAGGCGTTGTGGCATTTTGTGTTGGCACAAGTCCTGTGCCGGCAGCACGAAGCGGCCAATGACGGGGCCGACGTGCTCTCCGTGAATGCACAGCTGGGATTCCGTCGCGCCCTCGACGCCCTGCTACGCGCCACGGAATTGGATCCCAAGCTGACGTATGCCTGGTACGACATGGGGAATGTTCACATGGTGCTGCATGAGTATCCCGAAGCACGTCGGGCCTACTCGCAGGCTCTGAACCTCGACCCGCGGTTCCCCGATGCTTATTACAATCGCGGCCTTGCCTATCTTCTTGAAGGGCAATACCAGTATGGCCTCTCAGATCTCTCGCAGGCGGGCGAATACGGAATCTACGGAGCCTACAATCTCATTAAGCGCTATTCGAAGCTGGTGAAGTAGCCGCGCCGGTTGCCCCAACGAGCGGAAGGCAGAGAGCCCTCGCCCACAGAGGCGTTTCCGCTTCGCCGGGACGCTGTTTCTGTTAGAGAGAATCGCAGTTTCTCCATGCGAAAGCGGTATCCCCCGCCAGGAAGAGGGGCCTTTCTGCCAGAGAAAAAGCTGTTCCCGCTAAAGGCTTCTTTTTTGCAAACAGTTAGCGGACACTGCTCATTCATCTGTCAGTCCGGGACTCACACCCCGCCGCACTCTTCCCTCACGCCTTGTTCCTGTGTCCTGCATGCCCCTCTCGTTTGCTCATTACGCCCTTCACATTTGCTCGCCACGCCTAACATTTTTGTTTGTTCCATCGTGATGGAACAAACTCCCCTGCCAGCAGACCTGACCTTCAGAGCCTACGGTGAAGGGCTATATGTACTGCGGAAAATCTCTGTTACCCAATGGGTTGTTGCCTGTTTGCGAAGACACTTTTCCCCTCTTCAGCCCCCATTGCGGGGCGTTTGCTTCTACATAAATAAAAATGGCACCTTGGACAAGGCGGCAAGTAAGATTCCTTTTTAGCCCTTCGCCATGCCCGGTGTAGGCGACAGCTCGGTCGGATGGACTCGCATGGAAGAGGCCTGTTGCCGGTCTCCCCCCAAACGGGAAAAGTTCACACGCATGACGAAATTTTCCTCCCGGAAGAAACCTTTTACTCAGATTTTATGCTTACTTTTGCCTCGTCAAAGAGAAATTGGCCTGCCGGGAAACACGGAATGCGTCATTATGGCAGAATCGAAACAGCACAACAACAAAAATAATTCAAGATGAAAAAGACACTGTTCGCCATCTTGCTGAGCCTGTCTGCAGCCATCGCGGCTGAGGCACAGACCTTCACCCACTACACTACCACCGAGAACCGTGCATGGAGCGCCTCCAAGACGAAGCTCAGCAAACGTTCCTCAGCCGCCCCGTTGCTCACGCTCTCTCCGGGCGAGACCGGCCATGAGTTCCGGGCCTGGGGCACGTGCTTCAACGAGCTGGACCTCGACGCACTGGAGCTGCTCTTGCCCGCCGAGCAGGAACAGATCCTGCACGACCTCTTCGCCCCCGACGGCGACCTGCACTTCACCCGCGGACGCCTGACGATGAACGCCAACGACTACAGCCGCGCGTGGTACTCGTGCGATACGGTGAGCGGTGACTTCCATCTGCTGCACTTCAACATCGACCACGACCGCCGCAATGTCATCCGCCTCATCAAGAAAGCACAGCGCCACCAGCCGGCGCTCACCTTCTGGATGTCGCCCTGGAGTCCTCCGAAATGGATGAAAATCAACCAGGATTATCCCGTTCTGAGCAGTCGTTACAACCGCCAACCGAAGGAGAAAGATGCCCTGCTGTATGCCGGAGGTGTGGTCGGCGCTACTCCCACAGACATCGATCCCGACGAGATGAAACTGCTGGGCGACCGCAATGGCGTCTTCCCGCGCCGCCTCGCCACGCAGGACTACATGATTCAGGACCCGCGCTACCTGCAGGCCTACGCGAATATGTTCTGCCGATTCATCGAACTCTACCGCGAAGAGGGCATACCCATCGATATGGTGATGTACCAGAACGAAGCCTATAGTTACACGCCTTATCCCGGCTGCGCCTGGACGGCCGAGGGCACCATACGCTTCAACCGAGACTATCTGCGGCCCACCCTGCAGCAGCGTCACCCCGAAGTGAAGCTCTATCTGGGCACCTTCAACACCAATCGTCTGGACTACGTGGAGAAGGTTGTGGACGGACTGAAGGACGATGTCCTCGGACTGGGCATACAGTGGGAGTGTCGCGAGCACTTGGACGCGCTGCGACAGCGCTACCCTGAACTGCACCTCATCAGCAGCGAGAGCGAGTGTGGCAATGGTAGCATGGACTGGCGCGCCGGCGAGCACACCTTCCACCTGCTGGCAGACTACATCGGTCGCGGATGCGACGAGTATTTCATCTGGAACTTCATCCTCTGCGCCGACGGGCAGAGTCCCTGGGGATGGCGGCAGAACGCCCTCATACAGGTCAACCCCGAGACACGCACGCACCGCTGCACCGCCGAATACTACGCTGTGAAGCACTTCTCGCACTACGTCACACCCGGCAGCCGCATGATGGCCTACCGGAGCAAAGCCGAGACAAAGGGCACGCCGCTCATCGTCTTCGTAAGACCCGACGGCAAGCGAGTCGTTGTTGCTGCCAACACGACCGACGCCCCTCGCACCGCCTCTGTCGGCCTCGGAACCCGTTACTTGGAGCTGCAGCTGCAGCCACACTCTTTCCACACCTACGTAGAGCGCTGACGGTGGTGAACGTTCCGGAAATGATGAGGAAAGGCTGGGATAACGTTAACGATGGAGCTTGGTAAAAAATGGAAAAGAGACCTTCTGTAAATTCCTCCCTGCAGGCTTACGTCGAGGAGCATGTCATTCCACGATATGACCACTTCGACCCGGCGCACCGACGGGACCACGTGATGATGGTCATCTGCCAGAGTTTAGAACTGGCGGAACGGCTGGGCGCAGACACCGACATGGCGTATGCCATTGCGGCATACCACGACACGGGACTTGGTGAAGGGCGCGACGTGCATCACCTGGCGTCGGGGCGTATTATCCGTGGCGACAAGGCGTTGAGACAATGGTTCTCGGAGCCACAGATAGAGGTGATGGCGGAGGCTGCTGAAGACCATCGTGCCTCGTCCGTTCATCCGCCACGCTCTGTCTATGGGCGCATCGTGGCAGAAGCCGACAGGTTCATCGAGCCGGAGACCATCGTCCGCAGGACGGTGCAGTTCGGCTTGGAGCATTATCCCGAGATGAGTCGTGAAGAGCATTACGCCCGAATGCTACAGCACCTGCACGAGAAATACGGGCGGGGCGGCTACCTGAAGCTGTGGTTCGAGGACTCACCGAATGCCGTACGACTGGAACAGCTGCGTACGATGATGGAGAACGAAGCACTGATGAAGGAGCTTTTTGAAAAGTATTACAACCAATGAAATAAACTATGGAAAAGGTGGTATTGATAACTGGTGCGACAAGTGGGATAGGTCTTGCCTGCGCCAGAAAGTTTGCAAAGAATGGTGACAAGCTGATCCTGACGGGAAGAAACAGGCAGCGGCTTGCTGAAATCCAGAAAGAGCTGACGGACGTCGGGACTGAAGTGCTGACGTTGGTCTTCGACGTAAGGGACCGCGAAGCAGCAGACAGGGCGCTCTCGGAACTGCCGGAAGGGTGGAGGGAGATTGATGTCCTGGTGAACAACGCTGGTTTGGCTCTTGGACTGGAACCGGAATATGAAGGTCGCTTTGAGGACTGGGACACGATGATAGACACCAACCTCAAGGGCCTGCTGACAATGACCCGCTTCGTTGTTCCCGGAATGGTGAAGCGCAACCGGGGACATGTCATCAACATCGGCTCCGTAGCCGGCGATGCTGCCTATGCTGGCGGCAATGTGTACTGTGCCACGAAGGCGGCAGTGAAGGCGCTGACAGATGGCTTGAGGATTGATGTGGCCGGCACAAATGTCCGAGTGACGAACTTGAAGCCTGGACTGGTGGAGACGAACTTCAGCAACACGCGCTTTCACGGAGACACCGAACGGGCAGCAAATGTCTACAAGGGCATTAAGCCTTTGACGGGTGACGATATCGCTGACGTCGCCGTCTATGCGGCCAATGCGCCTGAGCACGTACAGATAGCAGAAGTGCTGATACTGGCCACACATCAGGCCAGCGGAAGCGTAATCGTGAGGCAATAAGTGCGAGGTAACAAAAAGCGGAGGGGGTTCTATGGCACTACCGAAGTTCATCATCACCATGGATGGCTACCTGCGCCTCGGTATGGTCAACCAGCATCAGGAGTTGCTCACGGGCAACGACAGCTGCATCGGCGGCGGGTACTACCAGTTTGACTGGACGAGCAACCGCCTGGTCCTTGACCGTGCGTCTTTTGAGTTTGGCAGACCGCGATGGCACTTGCTGGAAACACTGAAGGTACCGGCGGTGTATCGCGCTCTCCGCATCGTCTATTGCTACGATGATGACTTCCACGAGGACTATATAGTGAGTGATGAACTGCGGATTGAATACTACGAATAAGACGATTGCCTAATCAGATGAAGAAAGAGACTAAATCATGGTGGCTGACTTTTCTGGCCGGATTCCTGGCAACTGCGCTGGGCATCATCATCACTTTCGGCATAGAGAACCACATCAACGCCTGCAAGAGGGCGGAGACGGCACAGCTGTTGGCTGAGCAGATCGTGGGTAAGATGGAGCGCACACATAAGCAACTGCATGAATACCAGGACTTATATGATGTCATTGACTCCACGTCCATGATCCTTCACCTGGCCATTCTCGCCGACACGCTGGAACGGGTGGATACGACAGTGGCCGTAACGTTCATCAATAGTGCCTTGTCTGAATATGTCCAGGTGGATGTCGATAACGGCATGGATGCCTACAAAACTGAAGTATTAAACACCATAGGCAACGTGGAACTCATCGGGCATATCGATGATTTCTATGCGTTGGCCCGACAATACAGGTCGGTGTCGGCGCAGGTCATCGACCAAAAACGGACGGTGGCGGACTTGGTGTATGCGCATTTTTATGGCGACCAGAACGCTACCATCTTCGACTACGTGCGCTTTCTCCATGGCTTGCCGGAGTTCAACGTTTACTATTCACGGATGCAGAATGTACGCCTCTCGCTGCAAGAGATAGACCATGCGATGCTCACGGAGTTGGACTGTTGCAAGGTTCTTTTGGCCCAATAAATGAGGTCTGTCTCAAGATTCACGTTTAGGGGAGGCGGCTGTTAATGATTTTCGCAGTCGTAGCCCCTTCTTTGCGCATTTACAATGCCTATGTAGCGCATTTACAATGCCTATGTAGCGCATTTACAAAGTCTTTGTTTCACCCTTGTCTCGCACTTGTAGCGCATTTGCAACGCCTTCGTAGTGCATTGACAATGCCTTTTTTAGTGCATTCTCCAGTTGCCATCTGTGATCTGATAACAGCACCGAAGAAGGGCCGGTAGGCTCTCCTTCGGATGTATAGTTGTCTTGAAAGCCAACAAAAAACAGACTTAATTACTATTTCTGAGTACTATTTAGCCTGTTTTTATAATTTTTAGCACCTTTCTTTTCTCTCTTCATGTGAAAAGGTGTATATTTGCATATCATAATGCCAAAAAGAACATTAAAAAATAAAACTAACATAGCCATATACGTATGAAAAAGAACATTCTTTTGACTCTTATTGTGGCGTTTGTTACCATGCAGGCATGGGGACAGGCTGTCATTTTCCCGCAGGAGCAACAGGCAGGAATAGCCACTTCATCGGTCAGCGCTGGCACCTATACGCTATCCAACGACCTGCTCTCTGCCACTTTCATCCACGCTGACGGCCAGCTGTCCTTTGGCGGATGCGAAGCGATGGGGCTACAACCCGGCAATGAGTTGTTCAGCATCCGCCTCGGCAACGGTACGGAGGTGGCATCCTCTGCCATGACGCTGAACGATGTGCAACTGGTTACCCTTTCGCCCGACGCCTCTGCCGCCAAGGCATCGCTGAAACTGCCCGGCAAAGCTGTGGAAGCAAGATACAGCTATGGCAACCTTGCGCTGACATGGCGTGCTGTGCTGCGCGACGGCTCCCACTACCTTCGCACGGAGCTGGAACTGACTGCTGTGGCCGACGTGGCCATGAATGCCATCATTCCCATGCACTACACCGTGGATAACAATAGCAGCGCGCAGGCCCCAGCCGTAGTGGGCAACACGCGTGGAGCCGTCATCGCCAGTGACAAGATCTTCGCCGGACTGGAAACTCCGATGGGCAAGAACAGCATCGTGGGAGCAGTGAACACGGAGCCCTTTGCCTATGGCAACTGGACAAGCTCCTCCTTCTCTTGGGAGCCTGGAACGGAAACACCTCAGGGTATTCTTAACCTCGGCTTACCAGCCAGCGGGATTCTCGGTGTACAGGGCTATCTGGCCATCCTCGGAAGCGGCACACAGACGGTGACTTTCCAATACACGAGCGGAAACCACCGACTGGACATCGCAGGCGTGGATATCGTGAACCTCAGCGGCACCGTGGTGGCCAGCGACTACCACAAGGGCTATACTGGCGGCGCCAAGTCCAACAACGTCTATACGCTCAACATACCCGAACCTGGATTCTATCTCGTGCGCTACTTCCGCGACACCGTGACCGATGCACAGGCCTCATTCAACAGCAACGGCACCATCATCTGGAGCTGTCAAGTCATTGCGCCAGAACCGGTGTTCGATGGCAACATGGAAGCCAACATCCTGCCCGCGGTTGATGGTGCTGACGATACTAGCCTGTCAGACTCATGGACATCAAGCACATGGAGCGTCATGTCGGAAATTCCGGCAGGCGTGAGCGACCTTGGCTTCACCGCCTCCAATGTGGTGAAGAAGGAGAAGGCAGTAGCCTTCAGTGCCGGCGGCACACTTAGCGTTACCCTCACTTATTCCAGCGGCAGCCACCGACTGAACATCGTGGGCGTGGATTTGCTGAACAGCGAGGATGAAGTGGTGGCCTCTGACTATCACGTAGGCTACACGGGTGGAGCGCACAGCAACAATACATACAGCTTCGCAGTGCCCTCAGCTGGTAATTTCCGACTGCGCTACCTCTGTGAGACGAAGACAGAAACGATAACCTCATCTGGCAATATCGCCATCACATACGATACAGGCTATCCGTTGCTGTCTGTCGGTGGTGCTCGCACCGACACATGGAACACTTCGTCATGGAGCGCTCCAGCAGTTGTGCCTGCCCGCATCAATGAACTGGGCTACACTTCTGATCGGATCAAGATGATGGAGAAGACGGTTCGCTTCAACCGCGGCGGCGGAACGTTCGCGGCGCAGTTCATGTACGCCTCCGGCAATCACGGCCTCACCATCGCCGGTGTGGATCTATTGGATGAAGACGGGAATATCGTCGTCTCAGACTACCACAGCGGTTTCTCAGGCACTGCCAAGACCGATAATGTCTATTCATTTGTCGTGCCTGCGACCGGCAGCTACACAATACGCTATTTTGCTGTCCTCAACCCCAACGGCTCGGACAACACATCATCGGGCAACATCAACCTGAGCTACAACAAGAGCGAATATATCCACCTGCCCGCACCCACACAGACTGAGTTCAAGGGCGAGTGGAGCCGCCAGACGACACTGGCTGCCGGCAAGACATGGAAGGTGGGAGCCGTCATTGGTCTCATCGCTCCGGGTCAGGCCCGCCGCTCATTCCTCTGCTACAGCGAGCGCGAGCGTGCCGTGCCTTGGCGTGCGTTCCCGATGTACAACTCGTGGTTCGAGCTGAACATCGACCGTAACAACAGTGCCGACTACAGCGGTAACTTCACAGAGGCACAATGTGACGAAGTACTCGACCAGTGGAAAACTCACCTCTACGACGCCTACGGCGTGGGTATCGGCTCATTCATGTGGGACGACGGATGGGATGAGTACGGCACTTGGGAGTTCAACCCCAACTTCCCCAATGGCTTCCAGCCGCTGAGCGATAAGGCATGGGCCATGAACTCTCAGATTGGTGCTTGGCTCGGTCCCGTGGGCGGTTACGGCACCAGCGGCAACTACCGCCGCAACTACTGGAGCTCGCGAGGTGGAATGCAACTCTCCAACCCCGCCTACTACGAGGTATTCCTCAACCGCACCAGCTTTATGCTCAACAACTACCACTTCAACTTCTTCAAGTTCGACGGGATCAGCGCTCAGTTCAGCTCCGTAGGACCTGATCCAGGAGCCACGGGCGAAGAAAATGCCGAAGGTATCATCGCTATCGAGCAGGAGCTCCGCAAGGTAAAGCCCGACGTGTTCTTCAACACCACCGTGGGAACATGGGCATCGCCCTTCTGGTTCCAGGTGAGCGATGCCGTATGGCGTCAGGAGAACGACTGGGGCACCGCCGGCAACCAGGGCAACACGCGCGAGCAGTGGATTACATACCGCGACAGACTCGTCTATCAGAACTACGTGCAAAATTCACCACTCTGTCCCATCAATGCCATGATGACCCACGGCTTCATCCTCTCCAACTACGGTGGCGGTGTAGCCAACATGAGCCGTAACTACAACGATGTTCTCCGCGAGATGCGCTGCGCCTTTGCCTGCGGCAGCGAACTGGTGGAGGTCTATGCCGACTTCGCCCTGATGAACAGCATCAATGGCGGTGCACTATGGGGCGACCTGGCCGAGTGCATACGCTGGCAGAAGGCACAGGAGGATGTGTTGCCCGACGTGCATTGGGTAGGAGGAAACCCGTGGGACGGCAGCCGTGCCAACGTCTATGGTTGGGCATCCTGGAATGGCAGAAAGGCCACCTTGGCACTACGCAATCCGGCGGCTTCGGCACAGACGTTCACCACCACACTGCGCGAAGCTCTCGAGATACCGGAATACATCCACACCACCATCACACTCTCTGATGCCTTCACGCAAAGCGCCCTCAGCGGACTGACCACCGGAACGCCTATTGACATCGACACGCCGTTGACGCTCAACCTCGCTGCATCATCAGTATATATTTATAATGGTGAGGACGGACAGCCTTTGACGCTCTACGACAACGCGGACAACACTGATGCCATTGAAGGTGCCAATGGTCAGCGACGAGCAGTGACCATCAGCGGACGCACATTCTACAAGGATGGCGCGTGGAATACGCTTTGTCTGCCCTTTGAAGTGGCAGCCTTCACTGGAACACCGCTCAGCGGCGCTACTGTCAAAGAACTGAACTGCAGTCAGGAATCCAGCACAAACTATGATGCTGCCACCAGCACGCTCACGCTCGACTTCGTAGAGGCCAACAAGATTGAGGCCGGACGCGCCTACATCGTCATGTGGGAGGATGGTGAGAACATCGTCAATCCGTGCTTCGACGGCGTCACCATCAACGCTGTAGCACCCTCCGAACAACAGGTTACCAGCCAGGACGGCAAGGTTAGTTTCTGCGGTAGCTATGCCAGCAGCACATTCGACACTGACGACACCAGTCTGCTCCTGTTAGGAAATGATAACACAATATACTATCCCCTAAGCGGCACTCGCATAGGCGCATTCCATGCTACCTTCCCGTTACACGGCATCAAAGCAGGAACGCCTGAAATGGGTGGAGATATCAAGGCTTTCAAACTAATCTTCGACGGCAGTATCCCCACCAGCATCAGAGAGCTTGCCAATATGCATCCCACTAACGGCAACTCACGGTGGTACACCCTCGATGGACGCCGTCTGCAGGGTAAACCCGCCAAGCAAGGCGTGTATATCAACAACGGAAAGAAAGCAATCATCAAATAACAGGAGGGCGCAAAAATGAAGAAAAGATTATATTCCCAGCCGACACTGACCGCGTTTTACCCGGACTGTGCAAACATGATTGCAGACAGCCTCCACAAGGTTGAAGGAAATGCCAACTTAAGATATGGCGGCGGCGGCAATCAGGACGCACGCGTGAAAGAACAGCACAACTACAATGTCTGGGATGATAACTGGAGCAATTAAAGTAGCTACAATTATTCTGAAAGCGCCTCACAATGGGGCGCTTTTTCTATTGGAAAAACAGTAGTTTATCATAGCCATTATCTTTTAATCATCATTATCCCTTGCGCTTTATGGAAGCGGAACACCGCCCATTGTCTGCTCTTTGTCATGGCATGACAGCGGTATCATCCTGTTCGCGGTCTTTGCCCGGCATCGGCAGGGGTAACTTCCTTTCCCGGTCCTCCCATCCACGCTGTGCTTCATGGTTTTGTCATCGCTCTCCATGGGTGTTTCATAGTGTCCTTATCCGTGCTGCTCTCTGAAGCTGTGGAAGGGAAGTAGGACATTCTGCCTCTTCGCCCTTGTGGGGACACGCTGATAAGCGCCTGTCCTCGAAGACATCCGGCCGCACCGGCGAACGTTCGTTCCCGACA
>CAMVFC010000014.1 GCA_947166655.1 uncultured Prevotellaceae bacterium | reverse complement strand
GGCAAAAGTGCCAAGAGTTTTGGGCAAAAGTGCCAAGAGATTTTTGCAAAAGTGTTAAGGGCCATAGATAATTCGACAAATTCGGCTCATTCGTTGTCGAAAAAAAGAAGAGAGGGAGGCGCGTCGTGCTGTCCGACACTGCCTCCCTCTCTGTCGCTTTATTGCTTGGTGAAGCTTACTTCTTACCAGCCTTCCAGAAGTCTTCCTCGGCCTTGATCTCAGCTTGCTGGCGATCGTACTCAGCCTTCTGGCGAGCGTACTCGGCGTTGTGAGCCTCGACGGTCAGGATGTTGCTCTTCAGACGCTGCGCCTGGCCAGCGAGCGTGATGTCGGCAGCAGCAGCCTTGTCGCAGTAAGCCTTAGCTTCGGCGTACTTCTTCTCCTTCGTGGCGATGTTGGCGCGCTGCATGTAGCACTTGCCTTCGAGGTCGGCATTGTAGCCCATCGCCTTGTCGAGATAGCTGTAAGCACTCTTGAAGTCGCCCGCCTTACGCATAGCGGCAGCCACACGCAGGGCAATGTTACCCTTCTGTGCATCGCTCTGGCAGAGGTCGATAGCGTCGTTGTAGTACTTCACGCTCTCGGTGGTCTTGCCGTCCTTATAGTACTTCTGAGCCGTACCGATAGCACTTTCGTACGTCGGCTGAATGTTATAGGCGTACTCGGCAGCACGATAGTAGACGGGATCGTCATCGCAGTCGTTGGCAGCCATCAGCGTGAGAGCACTCTTCAGGTAGGCCAGGTTGTCCTTGTTGGCCTCGATTTTCGGACCGAAGATAGCGATGATCTGCTCGCGGTCGGCAGCCTTGGACTGAGCGAAGATACCTTCGATGTTGTTCAGCGGCTGGTCGTACTCAGCAACAATCTTCTGAGCGCGGGCGGGGTCGGTCTCCTCTTTCGCCATCTGCAGCATCTTCTCGCAGAGTTCCTTGCTGTCCAGATAGTCCTGAAGGAACTGCTCGCGGAAGCCATTGTTGTCAGCCTGATACTTGGCATTGCTGATGCGGAAGAAGATGTCGAGCATGTAGCCCTTCACCTCGCGGCCGCCCTGCTCTTCAAGCAGCTTGTTGGCCTTGGCGAAATGCTCATAAGCCTGGTCGATGGTGTAGCCTGTGGGATCGGCCTGCGGACCGTAGACGGCGTAGCAGTAAGCCTTCGGATAGACGACATCGCCCTGAGTGGCCTGCAGGTGTGACTTGGCAAAACTGTTCAGCCCCGCCAGATTCTTCAGACGAAGGTCATACAGCTTCATCAGTTCGTCGAAATAAGCTTTTTTCTTAGCAGCATCCTGTTCCTTGGTGATCAGGCTCTGAAGCATGTACGAGCCGTCGGTGTAGACGCGCAGGTTGGCAAACGGAGCCTTCTCGATGATAGGTTTCCACACTTCGTATGCCTCCTCGAAGCTGCTGTTCTGGATGGCCATGTTGAACATACTCAGATTACGGCGAACTTCCAGACTGTCTTCGCCGTGGCCGATACGGTCATCGAGTGTAGTTCCTTCGTATTGTGCCCACGCGGGGACGGTAAGGGCGGCCAGCCCTATGGCGAGAAATAGATTCTTTGCTTTCATTTTTTCTACTTTTGTTGTTGTTATCGTTTCTTGTTTTTAGACCTCAAGCTCTTCATAGGGCTTCAGACCGAGGTAAGTATACTTATAGTTTTTTCCTCTGGGCGAGGGGAACTGGCTTCTGGGGTCAATGTCCGTCCGCGAACGCAGATGGTCGACGATGCGGTTGTAGCAGTCCTGCGCGCTGTGGGCCTTCAGGCGGGCGATGAAGGTGGTGTCCTTGTAGTCGAACTTACCTGTCTGAGGATTGATGACGACGCGCTTGAAGCAGACTTCGCCTTCGTACCATCCGGGCACCTCGTCGTTCAGCCGCAGACGTATCTGGTCCTTCGGACGCAGAACATCGCGGCGGATGCCTTCGTCGAACATAGGGGTGCCATCCGTCATTTCGCCACTGCCCTTGCCATTGGCCTTGAACTCCTCCAGCGTGGCAGCCATCGTCTTAATAACTATAAAGTACACGCGTGCGCGTACCTTATATCTTTTAGGATAGGGCATCGGGCTCTCCACGTACTGCCGGAAGTCATCTTCAAACTGAGGAGTCATGACAAAGCCCTGGATGCCGCTGATGAAATCGAGAGCATCCTCGACCGTCTGCACCAGAACCTCGTCATTGAAATAGCGGATATAAATGTTCATTGATCTGCTTTTGATTTTGTTTTGCGGCTGCAAAGGTACAACATTTTCTATCAAATCGTATGCTTTTTGCCTTTTTTAAGTGTCTTCTTGCATTATTTTAATGAAAAACTTGGTGCGTAATGAAATATTAAGTACTTTTGTAGCCGTTATGAAAACAATGCAGAACACATATTGGTGGTGGCAGAGCTCAAGTCCTAATAAGTCGTGAGTCCAGCCTGTCACATACCTATGTAAGTTCAAAGACATAAACAAGAAGAAGGCCTGTCGGAAATCTCACGACAGGCCTTCTTTCTTTTTCCAGACACAAACATCTACACAAACATTCCAATACACAAACATGCACAGCCACAACATTGACACAAACGGTTTCTACGGCGCTTTCGGAGGCGCCTACGTTCCCGAGATTCTCTACAAGACCGTCGAAGACCTGCGACGAGAGTACCTCGGCATCATCCAGAGCGAAGACTTCCAGCGCGAGTTCCATCTGCTGCTGCGCGACTATGTAGGACGCCCAAGCCCTCTCTACTATGCCCGCCGCATGAGCCAGCGCTACGGATGCAGACTCTACCTGAAACGGGAAGACCTGAACCACACAGGAGCACACAAAATCAACAATGCCATCGGGCAGATCCTGCTGGCACAGCGAATGGGAAAACGACGCATCATCGCGGAGACGGGAGCCGGACAGCACGGCGTAGCCACGGCCACCGTCTGCGCACTCATGAACATGCCGTGCCGTATTTACATGGGTGCCACCGACGTGGCTCGCCAGCACACCAACGTAGAGCGCATGAAGATGCTCGGCGCAGAGGTCTTTCCCGTGGAAAGCGGAAACAAGACACTGAAGGACGCCACCAACGAAGCCATTCGCGACTGGTGCTGCCACCCGGCCGACACGTTCTACATCATCGGTTCTACCGTGGGACCGCACCCCTACCCCGACCTGGTAGCACGCCTGCAGAGCGTCATCTCTGAGGAGATCAAAGAGCAGCTCCTCGAGCACGAAGGACGCGACTACCCTGACTACCTGATAGCCTGCGTCGGCGGAGGGTCTAATGCTGCCGGCACCATCTTTCACTACCTCGACGACGAACGGGTACGCATCGTGCTGGGCGAAGCCGGCGGACACGGCATCGAGAGCGGCGAGACGGCTGCCACCATCCACTGCGGAACGACAGGCATCATCCACGGCGCACGAACACTGGTCATGCAAACACCCGACGGACAGATCACCGAGCCGTATTCCATCTCTGCCGGTCTCGACTACCCTGGCATAGGTCCTCTCCACGCTCACCTGGCACAGAGCGGACGCGCAAACGTCTTAGCCATCAACGACGACGAAGCGTTGCAGGCCGCCTACGAGCTGACACGCCTGGAGGGAATCATCCCTGCCCTTGAGAGCGCACACGCCCTGGCCATCCTGCCGAAGCTCTCGTTCCGCAGCGACGACGTTGTCGTGCTGACGGTCAGCGGACGCGGCGATAAGGACCTGTCCACTTACCTAAGTCACTTACCGCAATCATAACCCTACTCTCCTACCCTCTTATGTTTACTTACACGACAACTACACAACACATTCTGGGCGACCTGCACACACCCGTCAGCGTTTACCTCCGCCTGCGCGACCTCTACCCGCAGAGCGTGCTCATGGAATCCAGCGAGTATCATAGCCACGAGAACGCGCGCTCCTTCATCGCCCTCCAGCCGTTGGCGTCCGTAGCCATCGCTCACGGACAAAGCCGCATTGAGCTGCCCGACGGATCACATGAAGAAAAGCCCTGCCACGACGGAAACGATGCTACCCATGTCCTCGAACATACCCTCCGACAGTTCCACGTCGGGGGCGAAGGCGCTGCCTACTGTGGATTCTACGGATACACGACATTCAATGCCGTCCGCTATTTCGAGCAGATTCCTGTCAAGGACGAGACACGCGACGAGCACGACGCTCCCGACCTGCTCTATATCCTCTATAAATACGTCATCGTATTCGATCACTTCGACAACAAGATGACACTCATCGAGCTCCTTGCCGAGGGCGAAGACAATCACCTCGACCACCTCCGGCATCTCTGCCAGAACCGTCTTGCGTCGACCTACACGTTCCGCACCGAAGGTGATGTCCAGTCGACCCTGACAGACGACGAACATCGAGAGAACATTCGCCGAGGCATACGTCACTGCCTGCGGGGCGACGTCTTCCAGATTGTGCTCTCGCGACGCTTCTGCCAACGCTTCACAGGCGATGACTTCCAGCTCTACAGGGCCCTGCGAAGCATCAACCCGTCGCCTTACCTATTCTATTTCGACTTCGGCGGCTTCAGGATCTTCGGCTCCTCGCCCGAGACACACTGCCGCATCAGTACCACCACCGACGGCTTCCACGCCTACATCGACCCCATCGCCGGCACCACCCGCCGCACGGGGGTGTACGACGAGGATATGAGGGCCGCTGATTATCTCCGACACGACCCCAAGGAGAATGCCGAACACGTGATGCTCGTGGACCTCGCCCGCAACGATCTCAGCCGCAACTGTCACGACGTGCATGTGGAGTTCTTCAAGGACATGCAGTTCTACAGCCACGTTATCCACCTCGTCAGTCGCGTCAGCGGCACACTCGACAGCGATGCCTCGCCCATCCGCTCTTTCATCGACACGTTCCCCGCCGGAACGCTTTCCGGCGCACCAAAGGTTCGGGCTATGCAGCTCATCAGCGACATCGAGCCACACAACCGTGGCGCCTACGGAGGATGCATCGGATTCATCGGCCTGGACGGTTCGCTCAACCAAGCCATCACCATCCGCACCTTTGTCAGCCGAGGCGGCGAACTCTGGTTCCAGGCTGGCGGCGGCATCGTGGCCAAGAGCGATGTCGAATACGAACTCCAAGAAGTCAACAACAAACTCGGTGCGCTGCGCCGTGCCATTCACGAAGCAGAACAACTATGAAAGTCATCATTATCGACAACTACGACAGCTTCACCTTCAATCTCTCTCATCTGGTGAAGCAACTCGGCGCCGCGTGCACCACCGTCCGCAACGATCAGTTCCACCTTAGCGACCTCGAACCGTTCGACCGCATCATTCTCTCACCCGGACCCGGCATCCCTTCCGAAGCAGGCTTGCTGCTCGACGTCATCCGCCACTATGCAGGCCGAAAGCCGATGCTCGGTGTCTGCCTTGGCCATCAGGCCATCGGCGAAGTCTTTGGCGCACACTTGGAAAACCTCTCCGACGTCTTCCATGGCATCCAGACACCTGTGCACCTTAACGCCGACGACCCTCTCTTTCACGGCATTGACGATCCGCTCTTGGTCGGCCGATACCATTCGTGGGTGGTCTCCAGAGAGGGCTTCCCCGACTGCCTCGAAGTGACGGCGACGAGCGAGGAAGGACAAATCATGGCGTTGCGCCATAGAACACTACCGATACACGGCATACAATTTCATCCCGAGAGTGTACTCACTCCCGAAGGCAAACACATCATAAAAAACTGGATAGAACTATGAAAGAAATTCTGAACAAAGTGCTCAACCACGAGACACTCAGCCGCGAGGAGATGAAAGGCATCCTCATCGGCATCACCGAAGATGCCTTCTCCAAAGAACAGGTCACAGCGCTGCTGACCGCCTTGCAGATGCGAGGAGTCACCGTCGACGAGCTGCTCGGCTTTCGCGACGGCATTCTGGAGACTGGTGTGCCGGCCCTGCTCAACGCAGAACGCTACATCGACGTCGTCGGCACAGGCGGCGACCGCAAGAATACGTTCAACATTTCCACCACAGCGTGTTTCGTCATCGCAGGCGCCGGCTACAAGGTAGCCAAGCACGGCAACTACGCCGCCACGTCCGTATCGGGAGCATCGAACGTCATTCAGCACCACGGCATCCGTTTCACCGACGACATCGACCGTCTGAACCGCTCGCTCGACGAAGCTGGCATCGTCTATCTCCACGCGCAGCTCTTCGCACGCGCCATGAAGTTCGTCGGACCCATCCGTAAGGCACTGCAGTTCCCGACCATCTTCAACCTGCTCGGTCCTCTCGTCAACCCCAGCCAGCCACAATGTCAACTGCTCGGCGTGGCCAACCTCGACCAAATGCGCCTCTACCATCAGGTCTATCAGAAAATAGGTATCGACTACGGCATCGTCAATTCCATCGACGGCTACGACGAGATTTCACTCACCGGGGACTTCAAAGTGACGACCAACCATTACGAACGCATCTTCCGCCCTGCCGACCTCGGTTTTGCCATCGCACTGCCCGAAGAACTCGTTGGCGGAGCCACAGAGGAGGAAGCGGCACAGATATTCGACGCTGTATTGGAGAACCGCGCCTTGCCGGCACAGAAGAACATCGTCCTGGCCAACGCAGCCTTCGGCATTCAGGTGCTCGAGGGAGGAAAGAAGAGCATTGAGGATTGTATCGCCATCGCTCGCGAGAGCATTGACAGCGGTGCCGCCCTTCGGACGTTCCATAAGTTTGCTGAACTGAATTCATAACCCTGCTTTTTTCTGTGTGCCCGTCGGTTTCCCGGCGGGTACCCTCCCCCCCTACGACATGACAGATATCCTCCACACCATCATCGCCCATAAAAAAGAGGAACTCGCGCAGATGCGCGCACCTAAGCCTTCGCTGCGCGAAGCGTTACTCGCCAGCTCCACGGGCATCATTGCCGAATTCAAGCGGCGCTCTCCTTCCAAAGGATGGATTCACGAGTCCGCTTCACCATCACAGGTACCACTGAGCTATCAGCAAGCGGGTGCTGCTGCCATCAGCATCCTCACCGACCAGCACTTCTTCGGCGGACACGACGACTTTATCCGTGAAGCACGACGCTCGGGGGTGACCATCCCCATCCTTTACAAGAACTTCGTCATCGATCCGATGCAGCTTTACGAAGCAGCCCTGTGCGGAGCCTCTGCCGTCCTGCTCATCGCGGCCGTGCTCAGCCGAGAGGAATGTGCCGCGCTTATCGAACAGGCCCACGACTTAGGACTGGAAGTGTTGCTGGAGCTTCACGGCGAGCATGAATTGGCGTACGCCGACCTGGCAGCCGACTGCATCGGCATCAACAATCGCAACCTCGGAACCTTCGACGTTCGCGTGGAAAACAGTTTCCGAATGGCAGACCGTCTCCCAAAAGATTGCCTACTCGTCAGCGAAAGCGGCATCGACGCTCCCCAGACCATCCAAGCACTTCGTGCTGCGGGGTTCCGTGGATTCCTGATAGGAGAGACGTTCATGCGCGAAGAAGACCCTGCCGCACGCCTCGCCCAATTCATCAAGACACTATGATCGTCAAAGTCTGTGGGATGCGCGACCCCGACAACATTCGCGTCGTAGCGGAACAAGTCCGCCCAGACTGGATGGGCTTTATCTGCTGGCCCGACAGCAAACGCTATGTGGCGACAGTTCCCGATTATCTGCCTCCACCGCCCATCCGCCGCGTCGGAGTCTTCGTGAACCCGACGTTGGAAGAAGTCATCGATGCCACACAACGCATGGGGTTCCATCTCATACAGTTACACGGCAGCGAATCGCCCGCTTTCTGCCTCGCTGTCAAAGCGGCGACAGGTTTGCCACTCATCAAAGCCTTCTCTCTGAGTTGTGCCAGCGACCTGTCCGCTACCGAAGCATACCTTCGCGGAGAGTTCGATGGCAATGCACAAACCGCTGCTGCCGACTACTTTCTCTTCGACACCCGATGCGACACAGTAGGCGGTAGTGGCAGGCAGTTCGACTGGGAACTGCTCCGCACTTACCACGGCCCCATACCTTTCCTGCTCAGCGGCGGCATAGGCCCCGACGATGCAAGCCGGGTGCAAACGTTCAGTCATCCGCTATGCATCGGCGTCGACGTCAATTCCCGTTTCGAGACAAATTCGGGAATCAAAGATGCCAAAGCCCTCATCCCATTCACCAACACCATCCAGACACTATGAACCGCATCCATTCTCTTTTCCGCCGTAAGCCGCAGAATCTGCTCTCACTCTACTTCTGCGCCGGCCACCCTACCATCGACTCCACCGCTGCCATCGTGCGCACACTCGCCGCACGAGGTATTGACATGGCCGAAATCGGCATTCCATTCAGTGACCCCATGGCCGACGGACCCGTCATTCAGGACGCCGCCACCAAAGCGCTGCGCAACGGAATGACGCTTCGCACACTGTTTCAGCAACTGGAAGACATCCGTACCGACGTTGACATTCCTCTCTTGCTGATGGGGTACCTGAATCCCATTCTTCAATTCGGATTTGAATCTTTTTGCCAACGCTGCCAGGAGATTGGCATCGACGGAGTCATCATCCCCGACCTGCCGTTCAGAGACTATCTCGAAGACTTCAAGCCCATCGCAGACCGCTACGACATCCGAATCATCATGCTCATCACGCCCGAGACCTCCGACGAACGCATCCGCTTTATCGACGAGAACACCGACGGCTTTATTTATATGGTATCGAGCGCTGCCACGACGGGTGCCCAACGTGAGTTTGATGCCCAGAAGCAGGCTTACTTCAACCACGTGGACAGCCTCCATCTGCGCAATCCACGCATGATAGGCTTTGGCATCAGCAACCGTCAAACCCTTGAAAGCGCCCAAGCTAACGCCGCTGGAGCTATCATCGGTTCCAAATTCGTCACATTGCTTGACGAGACTGGCGATGCCGACACAGCTCTGAATCGTCTCTTCGAGACTTTAGAGAGGAGCTAAATCCTAAAAAATATTAAAGGTTGCCTCTCTTTGAGACAAGTTGAAATAATTATTCGTAATATTGCAACAGAAAAACCCTTAAACTTACGTCAACATGAAACATTTTACCCTTGCATTGGTGGCTGCCGCCACGTTGTGCGTACCGACGTTCGCACAGAACAGAGTGAAGAACCTTTATACCACTTCGGATCAGCTGCAGATTGAACAGCTGCAAGTCACAGAACAGCCCGTGCAAATCAACCGCATCCTGTTTGCAGGCTACAACACGCTCTGCGTGCCCATGACGCTCAACGCCGAGCAGCTCCAAAGCGCTGCACGCGACGTCCAGATTGAGCGTCTCGGCGCTATTCGTCAGGAGGGCAACACGCTGTATATGTACTTCGTAGACTGCACAGCCGAAGGTATTCAGGCCGGGCAACCTTATCTCATTTACTCGCCGACCGTCCAAAATATGCGTATTCGCACAAATGAGTCCGACGCCATCAGCACACAGCTGAAGAGCGTCTGCATGAACGACGGACAGGGCAACCGCATCACCTTCAGCAGCAGCTGGCAAAGCACGACGGGCGACGGCCGTTACGGCATCCCTGCCAAGCAGGACACCGACATTTTGCAAGCCATCCTGCAGCGCACCGACGGCACCAAGACCTTCCTGCCCACACGCTGTGGCTTCACTTGGGATGCTCAGTCGGCTACCGCACAGAACCTTGAAATCAAGCACGTGACTTCACTGGAAGGACTCACAGCAGGCATTGGTACTCTCCAGGCCAGCGACGCCGTGGTTGACGTATTTGATGCCAAAGGCACACTTATACGCAAGAATGTGCGCGCCAACGAAGCCATGCAAAGCCTTCCCCGCGGCATTTATGTCATCGGCGGCGAAAAGGTTGCTGTGAAGTAGAAAACCTGAATGGGCGCCTCACTTAGAATGACGAATGACGAATGATGAATGACGAATAAAAGTTACCAAATGCTCGTATAGCACACGCTACACTTAAAGGATACTCTTATCTGTCATTCACCATTTGGCATTTGTCATTCATCATTCTTCGCCCGTCATCCCTCAATTTCCGAAAGTTCAAGCCAGCGCATTTCCTTCTCTTCCAATTCTTGAATCAGCAAGGGAATACGCTTGCTTTTTTCTGTCAGCTCTGCCACTGAGAGCGTCCCGCTGCACAGCGCCGTTTCCAGAGCCGCCTTCTCAGCCTCAAGGGTTGCGATGTCCTTCTCCAAAGTCTCCATTTCACGGCGCTGGTTGAACGTGAGGCGCGGCGGTCGTTTCGCTTCTCCGCGCGTGGTAGTTGTTTGTTTATCAGACTTCTTCCCTTCCTCCTTACCCCGCGAGGGCGTGGACAGTGCATTGTTTTGCTTCTCACATTCACGAAATTGCGTGTAGTTGCCGGGGAAATCCTTCACCTCACCATCGCCGCGGAACACCAACAAATGATCGACCACCTTATCCATGAAATAACGGTCGTGGCTGACTACGATGACGCAGCCCTTGAAATGCTGCAAGTAATCCTCAAGGATGTTCAGCGTGACGATATCCAAATCGTTGGTCGGCTCGTCGAGAATCAGGAAATTGGGATTCTGCATCAGCACCGTGCAGAGATAAAGTCGGCGTCGCTCGCCGCCCGAAAGTTTATAGATGTAGTTCTGCTGTTGCAGAGGGGTGAAGAGGAAATGCTGCAGGAACTGCATGGCGGTCAGGTGGCGTCCTCCGCCCAGATCGACATACTCTGCCACACGCCTCACAGCATCGATGACACGCATCTGCTCGTCGTACACCATTCCGTCCTGTGAGAAATAGCCGAATCGCACCGTCTCGCCCACGACAAAGCGCCCACTGTCTGGCCGAACCTGTCCGAGCAACATCTTCACGAAGGTCGATTTGCCCGTGCCGTTGGCCCCGACGATGCCCATCTTCTCATAGCGAGAAAAATTATAATAAAAGTTCTTCAGGATAATCTTTTCCGTCGACCCCGGACGGTTCGGGTCGGCCGGAAACGTCTTCGAGACATACTCAGCCTCAAAGATCTTTGAACCTATGTAGGTGCTATTCACCTGCAGCGTCACGGTCCCCTCTTCCGTCTGCCGCCGTGCTTTCTGCTGCAAATCGTAGAAAGCCTCTTCGCGGTAACGGGCTTTGTGCCCTCGTGCCTGGGGCATCCGCCTCATCCATTCGAGTTCTGTCCGGTAAAGATTGTTGGCTCGCGCTATCTCCGCATTCGTCACGTCAACTCGCTCCTGGCGTTTTTCCAGATAATAAGCATAGTTGCCGCGGTAGGTGTAAAGCGTCTCGTTGTCCAGTTCCAGGATAATCGAGCACACCCTGTCCAGGAAATAGCGGTCGTGCGTCACCATGAGTAACGTCATGGTCGAGCGTGAGAGATACGTCTCCAGCCACTCTATCATTTGCAAGTCCAGATGGTTTGTGGGCTCGTCGAGAATCAGCAGGTCAGGCTCCATGCAGAGCACGTTGGCCAGCGCCACACGCTTGAGCTGTCCGCCAGAGAGGTGACCGACAGGCTCATCGAAGTCAGTAATCTTCAACTTCGTGAGGTATTCTTGGATGCGGCGCGGCTCCTCTCTGCACCGCCACAGGCAAGCCTCCATGACCGTCATTCCCTCAGGATAGACAGGAGTCTGTTCGAGATAGGCCACACGCAAGTCGCGTCGAAAGGTGATGGTGCCGCCTTCGGGCTCCTCGCGTCCGGCAATGAGGTTAAGCAGCGACGTCTTGCCCGTACCGTTTTTGGCAATGAGCCCCACGCGCTGACCTTCACCTATGCCGAAACTGATGTCATGAAAGAGGACTTTATCGCCGACGGCAAAACTCAGATTCTCTACCTGCAGATAAGGATTGAATACAGCCATAATAGATATTTTGAGTGCAAAAGTAAAGAAAAAAGGTGAAAGATGCTTGCAGAACCAGCAGAAATCACTACCTTTGCGCCGAATTTATGAGCGGCTACCCATTCCGACGCGGTAACTCTTTGTAATTCCCTCCTATTTTTTCTATCTGATTTATTCACATTTAAGGTTGTCACAGCGTGGCACCTTAATTCTAAACGATGATAAATTCACTATGCACACTAAAAGTGAACTTGAAGAGATGTCAATCGAAGCATTGACTGAATTGGCACATTCCCTAAACCTCTCCACGAAACACAATCCCGAAAAGATTGAACTTATTTACAACATTATCGGCGCTGAGAGCGAGTCGCCCGCACTGGTGACAGAGAAGCAGCCGAAGAAACGCGGCCGCAAGAGTAAGGCCGAGAAGGAAGCGCTCGAAGCGGCCAAAGGCATACAACCGACGGTAAAACCCTCTGAAGAGCAGCCTGTGGCAGCAGAGGTGGAGACGGCCATGACCGCCACACCTTCCGCCTCCAGCAAGGAAGCAGCAAACAAGTCCGCCGATGCGGCTGACAAGCCTGCCGACGCTCCCGCCCCGGCGCCCAAGAAGCGCGGCCGAAAGAGCAAGGCCGAGAAAGCGGCCATGGAAGCAGCCACCCGCGAAGCCGAACAGACACTGTTCGACGTCAGCGACAATCTGGCAGAAGTGACGGAGATGACCCCTCCCGCACAGCCTCAAGACGGCGGACAGGACGAAGCGCCTGCGCAGCCAGAGATGTCTGACACGTCCCAGAACGAGGACGCCTACGCTAATCCCAAAGACGAACCACAGCCCTTCTCACCCGAAGAGGTGGCGGCATTCTTCGAAGCCGATGAGCCGGACTTCGTCATCATCAAATCAGTCCCTGATGAGCCCACGAGGGACTACAGCGGTATGCAGCAGCAGACCGCCGGACCGTCCTTCCTACAGAACCTTCCGGACTTCCACCGCCCTCCCGTAACGAGTGGAAAAGCCGCTACGCCGGCAACCCCCGATACACAATACGACTTCGGCAATCTGGTCAAGGTCGACGGCGTTTTGGAAGTGGCCCCCGACGGTTGGGGATTCATCCGCTCGTCCGATTACAACTATCTCTCCAGCCCCGACGACGTCTTCGTCAGCCAACAGCAAATCAAGCAGTACGGTCTGAAGACAGGCGATGTCATCGAAGGCTCCGTGCGTCCGCCGCGCGAAGGCGACAAATACTATCCGCTCGGCACCATCGACCTCGTCAATGGTATCGACCCTGCGCGCATCCGCGACCGTCAGGCCTTCGAACACCTCACACCGCTTTTCCCCGACGAGAAGTTCAACCTCTGCCGCGGCTTCAACGACCCCATCAGCGTGCGCATCGTGGACCTCTTCTCCCCCATCGGCAAAGGACAGCGTGCACTCATCGTGGCACAGCCCAAGACGGGTAAGACCATCCTGATGAAGGAAATCGCCAATGCCATTTCCGCCAACCATCCCGACGCCTACCTGATGATGCTGCTCATCGACGAGCGCCCCGAGGAAGTCACAGACATGGCACGCACCGTCAATGCCGAGGTCATCGCCTCCACCTTCGACGAGCCTGCCGAACGCCACGTGAAGATCGCCGGCATCGTCCTCGAGAAAGCCAAGCGCCTCGTCGAGTGCGGCCACGACGTGGTCATCTTCCTCGACAGCATCACGCGCCTGGCACGTGCCTACAACAACGTGGCTCCGGGCAGCGGCAAGCTCCTCTCCGGTGGTGTCGATGCCAACGCTCTGCAGCGCCCCAAGCGTTTCTTCGGCGCCGCACGCAACATCGAGGGCGGAGGCTCGCTCACCATCATCGCCACAGCCCTCATCGACACCGGTTCGAAAATGGACGAAGTCATCTTTGAAGAGTTCAAGGGAACGGGCAACATGGAGCTGCAGCTGGATCGCACTCTGGCCAACAAGCGCATCTTCCCTGCAGTGAACATCGTGGCCAGCTCCACACGACGCGACGACCTGCTACACGACAAGACCACCCTCGACCGCATGTGGATCCTACGCAAGTTCCTCTCAGACATGAACCCCATCGAGGCCATGAACGAACTCAAGGGACGCATCGAGGGCACCAAGACCAACGAGGAGTTCCTCATCTCCATGAACTCATGAAAGGTCGGAACGTTGAAACGTTGAAAGATTAAAACGTTGAAACATTGAAAGAAGGAAAGAGTGAGAAGTGAAGAATAAGATTCACTTTTCACTCTTTCCTTTTTCACATATCATCCTCAAGTGTCATCAGTGGTTCGGGAAGGCTTTCAGGATTAAAAACCCTCTCACTTAAATTTCGGCTTCAGTTCATCGGGCGAATCGTTCGTGAACATATTCACAGCCGGAGCCTCGTGCTCGAAGAGCCGGTGCAGGACCTCCGGCTCTAACCTGAGCGTGGGTTGGAAGTCCGCACTCTGCATATACTTCAGGATGCTGCCGCGCAACTGTCGCGCTACGATACGGCGGTCGAGCGCGGTGGTGAGGTCGAAGGTGGTGAGTATCAGGCGTCCCTTGCCCACCCGTGCCTCGATGAGCATACCCAGTTTGCGGGAGAGGTGCCACGTGTCGATGGGCTGAACGATCGGCTGATAGTCGCGAGGGAACTCGGCAAGGTTAATGCACTGGGCACGATTCGTGAGTTCCCACCACTGCAAGTCTTGCCAGTCGTCCGTCGGGAAATCGCGGAAGATGGGGTGCTCAGCCTGAATGTAAGCGCCCGTGGTGTGAGGCGGCTTCATCTTGAACCATGAAGTATTCCAGAACACAGGCAGGAACCTGTGCACGACATCATTGCCATACTTGATCTGCCCTCCGGCACAGAGCACCACATCGCGCCCGGCAGCAAGCGCAGCCAGTGCTGTATCGAGCGAGGAAGTCAAATATTGCTCACCTTTCACGCCTTCTCCTTTCGCGCCTTCACCCTCCACGCCATCAGCGTACACCCACAGGTTCCAGTGGTTCTTGTGTCCGGCATCGGCAATGAGGGTCAGCGTCAGTTTGCCCGACTTCTTCATCGACGAGGGCAGAAAGACGATGTCCTCTCCCACGGCGCATATCCCCTCCTTCACAATCTGCCTACCGTCGGCGATGGTATAGCGCAGTCTGTCGATGGGCTTGCCGCTCATATTATATAATAAGGTATGGACCCGGATGGTGTCCGAGGCGGCATACGTGAAGCGCGGCATACTGGCCAGCGGGACGATGTCGCTGCAGAACTCCTTCCAGTCTTCGGCCGTGCAATAGCCCTTCTCGCGCCAATGCACGTTGAGCACACCAACGAGTGCCGACCCTTGCCCGCTGTAGTCATTCAGCCCCAGAAGCTGAAATCCCGCATAGTGAGGCGTGCGCAAGTGGCGTTCTATCTCGTATTTGTAGGCCAACACCTGCAGGCGTCCGCTGGCCATGAGGAACTTCTCAGCCTGCCCCGCCATACCGTGAGCAGCCAGCAGGTCGCGGAAAATCTCGAAGTTCGCCGCCTTATACACACCCGTGTACTGAGTCGTCTCCTTCAGGTCGGGGAAGGCGCACCACTGCCCTTGCTCGTGCGAGATCAGAGGCCCTACAGAGTCGACCTTCCCCTTCCCGGGTAGGGCTTGGGCACTGCCGGCGACGAGTCTGTCAGGCCTCGGCTTGTAGTTCCTCGGCTTCGCTATCTGCTCAGCGAAATCGTCGTCGCTGCCGGGCTGCCTGCGGTTCCATTCCAGGCCACGCGCTCCGCCCTTGACATGATATTCCGAGCCGTAGTCCCATTCCCATCCGCCGCCTACGCTGGCCACGGTGAAGATGCGCGACGGGTCGTAGGCCTTCATGTCGCGGACGAACTGCTCGCCCCAAACCACCCACTTGCCCGCAGGCTCATTGCCGGCTGCCAGCATGATGAACGAAGGATGCGCGCCGTAGCGGTCGAGAATGGCGCGGCACTCGTCTGCCAGATACGTGTCGATGGGCATACCGTTGCCCAGCTTCACGCCGTGATTGGGCCACGAAGGTCCTTCGGGCTGCAGGTAGAAGCCCAGGCGGTCGGCCGCCACGAAGGCAGCTTCGGGCGGACAGTAGCTATGGAAACGCATGTGGTTGAGGCCGTATTCCTTGCACTTCCGGATGATACGTTCCCACGAAGCCGTGTCCGTGGGCGGGAAACCCGTCTCGGGGAAGCAGCAGTTCCCCACGGTGCCGCGCAGGTGGATGCGCTGCCCGTTGAGGAGGATGTCACGCCCGCTGACCTCCACCTCGCGGAAACCGAAGGTGACGGGCACGGGAGTCCCTTCATAGTCCACGTTCGCCGTGTAGAGCTTCGGCGAGTTCTCGCTCCACGGCTGAGCATTGGGGACATGGATGTCGAAGGTCCGGTCGTTGAGTGTGATGTGCGCCGTGCCCGTGGCAAGGTCGGTGGTGACGCGTCGTCGCCAGATCAGAGGCTCTGCCTGCAGTTCTATGCGCCCGGCGATGCCGTTCCAGTTGCCCTGCGTCTGGTCGGTGACGCTGTGCGAGTCCTGCCCCACACAGACGTTCTCTATGCCATTGTAGACGCGGATGGCCAGCTCGTTGTCCCTTCCCGGGCGCAGGAAGTCGGTGAGGTCGTACAGATGAGGCACGCTGAGGCTCTTCTGATGTCCCACTTCCTGTCCGTTGACGCAGACCGTCGTCTCGATGTGCGGACGTTCCAGGAAGAGCGTGATGCGCCTTCCCTTCCACGCCTTCGGCACACGCACTGTGCGACTATACGTCACTTCGCCCGTGAAATGTCGCTGAGGCGTCAGGAAGAAGGGGAACTTCATTTTCCCCGCATGTCGGTAGGGCTCCATGAAGGGATTGAAATAGAAGCTGCTGTCGTAGAGCGACCCCGTCCATCGCGTGTCCACCGTCACCTCGTCGCCGAGGCCGTTGGTGAGCAACGAGCCCGGCAGCCGTACCGTCGTTGCATCGAGGCGCGAGGCGAGGCGCCACGTGCCGGAGAGGTCCATACGCGACTGAGCGACAGCCGTGCCGCCACCGCAGCCGCACAAGAAGAGAAGGCCGAAGAGAAGATTCTTTTTCATCATAAATGCACAAATTTTTCCACAAAGATACACCTCAACGCCCTTCGCACCAAATTTTACAGGCAGAAAAATTTTATGTGCCTTTTAATTTATCAATTCGGAAGTTATATGCACTTTTGCGACATAAGACAAAAAGAAAAAAACGATTATGACAGCAGTTCAGATGAATGCCTTGAATGTCCAAGTGTGGCGTGATATGGTAACTATCACCACGGACGAAGGGATGATGCGCCGAGTGGCAAAGTACCTGCGAAAGATCGTAAAACAGATGACCTCTGTTCCAACGGTGATGAAGTCTCTACAGTTTATTTAACCCCTTTTCTCCGGTTGCATTCGCGACACAGCATCTGGCAATTCTCAACGACCGTGCGTCCACCTTCGCGCCACGGGGTGATGTGGTCGCCCTCCATGAATTCCAAGTCGAGCTCCTTGCCGCAGAGAGCGCAGCGATGCTCTTGCTGCTCCCACACTGCCAACTTGATGTCTTCCGGGAAGGCACGGAGGTCAAGGTAATGTTCATCCCCTGTCAGCACGTAGGGAATGATTCCCGACTGTCGCTGTATCTCGCTGTCGCGCATCAGCGCGGAGATACGCCTACCCAAGGCCACAGTGTCAAGGGTCTCGCTGCCGTAGTAGTCGTAGAGCTGTGCCCAGTTCAGTCCTTTCATGATTTTCTTGAAACGCTTCATGTCGAAGTTCGTGACGGCCCAGTTCAGTACAGTCTGGAAATACGTCCACAGGTTGTTGGCGTTCGGGTCGTGCTGGTGAGCAGCCATGTAGCCGACAACGGTCTGCCGCTTGCCTTGACGTGTTTCGTGGTCCGCCATCCATTCCAGCGCCCTACGCAGGAAGTCCTGACGGATAGGCGTTCCATTCACGAGGTCCTTGCCCAGACGATAGGCTCCGCAGTTGGACTTCGAGAAATGACGTTTGGCATCGCTCACAAAGGGGCCTGCATAGACGGCATTGTTGATTTCCTGTTCGTTGAGGGGCTTGCCTGCAATGTTGATGGTTCGGAACCACTCCAACTTCTCCGATGCCGCGCCTTCACAAACGTAAATGGTCAGCCGATAGTCGAGGATACGTTTCTGAATGTCGGCGGGTTGATTGAAGAAGTTCTTGAAGTCATAGGCGAACTTGCCTGCCACGTATTCGCAGAGCGAGAGCGTGCGCTGCTGTCCATCCATCACCTCGTAGGGACAATCTGCATCGTCTGAACGCCGTACCCAGTACATCACGTTCAGCGGGTAGCCGTTCAGCACGGTCGTGATGACCGCCTGCTGTTCCTTCTCGTTGTAGATGAACTCACGTTGGTAAGGCGGACGGATATCCAGTTGTCCGTCATAGCCGCGGACGCCTTGCTCGTCGTTGTTCACATAGCCACGGGTAATCTCGCCCACGGTCACGGTCTTTAATGTAATTGTCATCATAACCAGAATATATTTTAATCTGATTGACGCTTAGATTGACGAGGATTGACGACAAATAGAGCTGAGATAAGACGTCAATCTACATGAATCCTAACGTCAATCTTCATGAATACTATTGTTGGAGGGCTGAGGAGGGTTGAGGATGCTTGTTGCGGATGAGAATGCGAGAATATAGTTCCTTTCCTTTTAATATGGGCTTAGCTTTATCATAAATACTGTCACAACCATGGTTCAGTACGCCTACAATTTCAAATTGTTCGGGATTGAATTTTGTCAAGAAGGTGATAGGAACACCCATCAGTCCTTGATAATCGCAAGGAATATCAGCGGCTTTTCCTACCTCTATTGCATCAAAGTTGTCATAAACGGGATATTCCTCAGGAGTATAATGGCATATCAAATCCATATCCTCATGACGTTTTCCTATATCCATGTTTGTGTACCAAAGTACCCCAGACACTCTTATCATGCCTTCACGATGGTCTGCATCACTTGCAACATCTTCGTATTGAGTGTTTATGAAATGAGCACAATTTCGTTTAAAACCATATCCTAACCACATCCGATTTTGAATGATGTAAGGAAATATCTCTTTATATTTAATTGCATTTTGATTCCCAATGACTAGGAACTTCTTCCCGTACTCCATCAGCTGTCCGATATACTCACGGAACAGCGAGAAGGGAGGGTTGGTGACAACGATATCGGCTTCCTTCAATAGTTCTATGCATTCCGGGTCGCGGAAGTCACCCGTCTTCAAGATACTCAGTACGTTTCTATCATTCTGAAGGAGGTACTGCACATCTGAAAGGTCTACGGCACCATCACCGTTCATGTCCTTAACCTCGGTGATTTCCACCTTGAAGGCAATCTTCTTCGGTTCCTCTGTGAAGTCACCGAAGTCCAGCATCAGCTCATTTCCCTGCACGGGCGAACCGTTATAGCACGTGCAGATGAGTTTCTTCAAACCCAGTTGGTTAAAGCGCAGGGCGAAGTACTTGAAGAAGTTGCTCTCGTAAGGGTCGTCGCAGTTGCAGAGCACCACCTTGTCTCGGAAGTGCGGCCAGTAGTGCTGCAGCTCACGTTCGATGTCGGTCAGCTGCGTGTAGAACTCATCCTTCTTTGCCGTCTTGGCGGCATTCAGATTCTTATTTGCCATGGAGCGTGGTTGATAGTTAGTTCATTGGCACTCAACTATCAATCACGCCAAGACGCAAAAAAGGCGTGATGCACCTTATTTGCGTTCAGCTTTGAGGTAGCGTAGGAAGGGAACCTCAGTCATCCTTACAAAGTATGCAACACGCCGAAGCGTGAATGCATTGCTAAAATAAGGATAACAGACGATGCCCATTACGAACACCTCTATCACGTATTATCTCGTTGCGTTGTTATTCCCAATAAGTTTCCTACGCTTTTGGCTGAACGCGAAATAATAGCGAATGCTTTACCGATATGTCTTGGAAAGGGGCTCTTCTCGCCCTAATCCGCGACAAAGATAGCGAAAAGTTAGGGAAGGGGAGCAAGAAAAGGGAGAAAAAATGTGGGTACAGGTGCCTCCTGCCACGTTTTACCAAAGAAGAAAGCCCTCTGAGCGGAGGGCTGAGGATAAAGAGAGACGATAAATAATGTTAGGCAAAATGGATAGAAACTCTTAGGAGAAATACATTGGACAAGAGAGTTGGTATCAAGAACGATCTTCCTCATACTCAGTTCTTCAAGACATCACGAATGTTCATGCCACGTAATTCAGAGAGCCTTCTCTGGTCGAGCTGTCCACTCTCCCAAAGTTCATTAAGGGCTTTGTCTGCAAGTTCCCTGTAGTGCTTTGTCAAGACGTCTTGCAATTCTTTGAGCCCTTCATCGGAACTATCGTAAGCAAACATTCTCAGCAGTAGTTGCTGGGATGGGTTGAAGACGGTAGAAGAAGCATAAGCCGCTACAGGTTCTTGAACCTGCGGAGCCTCATCTTCCAAATGTGGGTACTCTTTCATGTCCGTTATCTTTATGCCGCGACAAAGATAATGAAAAGTTGAGGAAGGGAGGCAAGAAAAGGGCGAAAAAATGTGCGGATGAATGGAAAGAGCTCTGTATAAGGGGATGGAAAGGACGGGAAGAGGGGTTTTCTGCATCGACCGATTTCACGGGGGAGGACGGGAAAAGCAATTTCCTGCTCTGAACGATTGCGCTGAGGAGGACGGAAAAAGCAGGAAAAAGACGTGGGCGAGCGGCCCGACTCATAAAGAGGAATGAGGCTGAAAGCTTAGGAGAGGGGTTTGACGATTCGCGAATCGTTAATTGAACATTCGCGAATCGTTAATTAACGATTCACGAATCGTCAAACTATTTGATTGGGGAAATTAGGCGCAAGAACAGGCCTTTTCGGGTGAATCGCTTGGAAGAGTCGAGTAAAAGTGTTATCTTTGCATCGGAAAAGGATCAAAGTTGAAAACCATCTGGCCAAAGGCTTGAAACTAACAGACCAACGATTGAAGACCATCAGGCAAAGGGCTGAAGACTAACTGGCCAACGATTGAAGACCTTCAGAACAAGGGCTTGAAGACCTTCAGAACAAGGGTTTGAAACCATTTGGCCAAGGGCTTGGAACCATTTGGCCAAGGGCTTGAAACCATTTGACCAAGGGCTTGAAACCATTTGACCAAGGGCTTGAAACCATTTGACCAAAGATTGAAGATTATCTAACCAAAGAATTGAATACCATCTGCCTAAGGGATGAAGATTATCAGGCCAAGAACTGAAGACGAATCAGGCCACGAGCAGAAGACATATTACCTAAAGGAAAAACATATATGGCTATCAGATTTACGATTTCAAGACGCGGGCTGCTGCCCAACGAGAAGGAGGGTAACAACGCTGCGAATCAAGCGAGTAATGACAATGCAGTGACGCTGCAGGATGCGGCGAACCAGCACCTGACGGACGCTCAATGGCTGAAAAGCCTGCGACCTCGGGTGGACGAGAGAGCTGTGGTGGACGCCGCGGAGTACCAAGACAGTGAGTTCCGCCTGCCCACGTCGCTGCCTCATGGAGAACTGCTGAACGCGATGGACGTGGTGCGACGGGTGATGCTGCACGAGATGGAGAAAGGTCACGCGGTGGTGCTGCCCGGCATCGGGACGTTCCGCCTGACCTTGAAGGGAGGCATCGAGGTCCGTGAGGTGCACACCGAGGACGGTAAGAGCCAGATGCACTACCACGGCAAGGATGTCTGCGTGGACAACATCCTGTTCCAGCCCGACCGCGAACTGCTGAAGGATGTGCGGAAGTTCGAGGTGAACCAGTCGCCTTACGGCAGCGCGTTCCACACGGAAGAGGAGGACGTAGAGCAGCGGCTGACGGCGCTCTTTGCCAAGCAGGAGAGCATCACGCACCGCGACGTGAGTTTCGCCTTCGAGCAGACGCTCACCCGCAGTCGCGTCGCGTCGCTGCTGCAGCGTCTGACGAAGGAGGGACGCCTCATCCGCGAGGGTGAGAAATCACAGACCCGCTACCGTGCGGCAGCAGGTCAGTTCGGGAGGGAGTGAGTTTTTTAATGACGAGTGACGAATGATGAATGACGAGTGACAATTTTTAATGACGAATGACAAGTGACGAATGACGAATGATGAATGACGAATGACGAATAAGGTTTTCTTTTGAAGGCTGTATGCATGTCAACAACTAATAGTTACTTTTATTCGTCATTCGTCATTCGTCATTAATCATTCATCCTTCGTCCTTCGTCATTCGTCATTTGTCATTTGTTACTCGTCATTCGTCATTCATCATTCGTCACTCGTCATTCGTCACTCGCCTATTCGCCTTGTATGATTTCCACCTTGACGACGGCTTCTCCGGGCGTGCGGTCAGCCTCTCGCGGCAGATAGATGGGGGCGTCGGGCTGCAGGGGGAGTATGCGCAGTTCAAGCTCTGTCGTCCCCTTCGGCAGGCGCCAGAGGGCACAGAGGAAGGGGCGGCCGTAGTAGAAGTTGTCGGCCAGGAGGCGTCCGTCGGCATAGAGCCGTGCGCAGTCGCCGCGATAGGTGATGGCAAGGAGAGCCTGTGCGGGCTGGAGGCCGCAGTCGTAATCTGTGCGGACGGGAATGTCTCCGTCAGTCTTTATCTTGTAGACGGCAGCGTGGAGCCAGTCTTCCTCGGTGGGCGCTGAGGCCACCTTGGCGCGTCCCTTGTCTATGGGACGCGGCTTGCCGGCCTCTTGAATCTTTGTGACGACGGCCTGCCCTACGCTCGCCTGCGGTTTTTCGGTTTTCTGCGGTTCTGTTTTCTCTGTCAGGAAGAGGTGTTCGGCCTCGTCGGCGGTGAGGAGGCAGATGTTGCCGTAGACGGGTCGGTGCGGTCCGCGCGGCTTAACGTTCTTCAGCGTCTTGCCGTCCTGGAGGGCGATGGTGGCCGGTATGCCGGGGATCTGCATCAGATAAAGCCGCCCGTCGCGCCGTGCCACGAGCTGTGCTGTGGCGTAGCGTATGCCCTCGACGTTGACAGGGAAGATGGCTGCGGTGCCTGCGGGTATCTTCACCTTAGGCAGACGCACGCCGCAGGCAGCGAGGTCGGTGACGGTCTTGGGAGAGAGGTCGGCGAAACGCTCGTAGTTGTTGATGAAGATGAAGGCGGCGTGTCCGTCTGTGCGTACGGCCCACCGCAGGTGTGTGTCGTCAGCGCGCCGCAGGTCCTGGGGCGTGGGGAAGTGCGGCAACATGGGCGCGAGCATTTCCCCGAAGTCGTGCATGAAGAGGTGCAGGGGCCGCAGGCGGTAGTAGTGGGGATAAGTCTGTCCGAACTCACCGAGGGGCGCCTGGAAGTCGTAGGTGCAGACGGGCAGGTCGTTGTTGGCCGTGAAGGGCGAGGTCTGGCATTCGTTCAGGGTGTGGCATCGGCCCTGCGGGTTGGTGCCTCCGTGGTACATGTAGTAGCCGAGGAGGTTGCTGCCGCTGCCCAGTTTGACGAGTGCCATGGCATAGGCGTCCTGAGGATAGAGGTAGGGACGGCGATGGTAGGCGGTGGCCATGCCTCCGCCCAGCTCGCAAGTGAAATAGGGGTAAAGACCCACCCCCGACCCCTCCCGTGAGGGAGGGGAGCCCTCCGGCTTGTGATAAGGCAGGGCGCCAGCTCTCCCCTCCCTCACGGGAGGGGTCGGGGATGGGTCTGCCGGTGCTCCCATGTTGCTGGCGGGCATGGGCTGCTCTTTGAATTGGAAAGCCTTGTAATAGCTGCCGACGCCCTCGCCGACGCTCTTGTCCCAGAAGCCGTCGGCATAGTCGCCATAGAGGGGCATCATCTCGCCGAAAGGCATGGGTGTCGACAGCTCGGGCCAGCCCGTGCGGGTGTAGAAGGGGAGGTCGAAGCCTATGCCGAGTGCGATGCGCTTCAGTGCGAGCAGGTAGGAGGCAGGGCCGCGATACTCGTTGTCAAACTGTGCTGCGATGACGGGGCCTCCGTCTTTCCACTGCAGTCCCTGCACCTGTGTGAAGATCTGGCGGTAGAGACGTTCCACGAGGTGAAGGAAGCGCGGGTCCTCGGAACGCACTTTGATGGCGGGAGAGAACGCAAAGAGCCATTCGGGGAGTCCGCCGTTGCGCACCTCGCCGTGGCACCAGGGACCCATGCGCAGGACGACGGGCATGCCCTCGGCCTTGCACACTTCAAGGAAGCGGCGCAGGTGGCGCTGCCCGCTCCAGTCGAACTGGTTCTCCAGTTCCTCGATATGGTTCCAGAAGACGTAGGTGGCGATGATGGTGACGCCGCCCTCGCGCATCTTCCTGACGGCGGCAGGCCACTCGTCGGCAGGCACACGGCTGTAATGAATTTCGCCCATGACGGGGCATACGCGGTGGCCGCCGACGATGAGGCTGTGGCGGTCCCACGATACGGGCGCACCAAAACTCAGGGTGGACGGCCGGGCTGTGACAGACATCACCGTCAGAGCCAAGGCTAAAATTGCTGACAAACGTTTCATAAACTGCCTTTTTTACGCTGGATTCTATTTCACCAAAATTTTCCTCCCCTGGCTGATGTACAGTCCCCGACGCAGGGGCTGTGTACGGATGCCTGCGGGGGTGAAGCAAGCGGGCTGCTTGTCTGAAGCGAAGCGTCGCTGCAGCAGCGCGGTGAAGACGGTGCCGCCCAGGTCCAGGAAGTCCATCTTCGGCATCCCTGACGGCTCAGCCAGATAGCTCTGTCCGGCGGGAATGACCTGTCCGGCAGAGCAGCGATAGAAGCCTGTGCCGGAGGAACGGGTGTCGAGCACGAAGCAGTCGGCAGCGGAGGGGGTATAGCCCGAGGCGTCAGTGACGGCGACGAGGAGGTTGTCCCGTGCGGGCTGCGTGGGGCCGTCGGTGATGGGCAGGCGGTAGGTGCCCGCCTTGGCGCTGAGCAGGAGGCCCGTCCGTGCGGGCGCAGCGGAAATGCGCTCCAGGACGTGTCCATAGGTCTGGGACCAGGTGGCCACGTAGGCGATGGGCGCGGCTGCGCTGAGGTCCAGCGGATAGCGGCATCCGAGGGTGGCATAGCCGGAAGAGGGGACCTCGACACCGACGAAGCGCGCATCGAAGACGGTGGCTGCCGGGCGGCATCCTTCGGCGTGGGCGCGCACGGTGAGGGTGCCGGGGCGGCGGAAGGTGTAGGACGTCAGGTCGGGCGTGGAAATGCGTATGTTGTCCAGACGGAAGAGGGAATGGTAGCGCCCGGCGACGAGGTAGAAACCGTCGACCTGCGTACTGGTGCCTGCGGGCAGGGCAAAGGTACCCGAGGCGCCGTTGCTGATGCTCCAGGCCACGGTGCGCTTGTCTTGACTGACGCGGAGGCTATAGTGGTACCAAGTATCGGCAGAGAGGTTCGTGGTGGCCGAGGTGCCGTTGAGGGTATAGGTGGTGGAGTTCTTCGCTGCCGTGAGGTCGAAGAGCATATTCGCGTTGGCGTTGATGGCTGCGTAGTTATCCCACGACTGTGTAGGACGGCTTCCGCCACGGCTCATGACGCAGAACTCGATGCCGTCGGTGTTGCCTGACTTCATGGCAAGGTCGAAATCAATGATGTATTCGCTGCAGGTGCCCACATCGATGCCCAGCTCGGTGTAAGCATAGCGGGTGTTGGTGGTCCCTGTGTTGACGAGGAAGTAGCGGCTGTGGTCTGTGCCGATGCTGTAGGCAGCGCCTCCGCTGACCCATCCGCTGGCGGCCGTGGCCTGCTCATAGTCCTCGGTGAAGAAAACGGAGTTCTCGACCTCCTCGGAACGTCCCTGGAGGTCGGTGAAGGTGGCGGAGAGGGAGGGAGTCACGCTCTTGCCGCCCGCTTTGAAGCTCTTGGCCGTCAGCGACACAACGGGCAGGAGGATGCCCTCGTCGGTAGCTGCCAGTTGCGTCTCGACAACGACGGGTTCGGAGCAGACGGCAGCAGGCTCCTGGCCGTCGCCCACGACGAGCAGCAGCTGCTGGTTCTCGTACTTCAGCTGGTAGGTCGTACCCTCCATTCCCTCGACGATGAGGTCGGAGAGCGAACCCGTCAGAGCGTTGACGGAGCCAAGGACGTAGGTCCCGGAGGGAAGGTGTGCGGTGCCGCCTGTGTGGGGCACGATGTGCAGGACGGGAGCGAGGTACGCGGGCCCGTTCTCCCACGCTACTTTCTTGATGGTCATGCGTGTGGTCACCTTGATCTGGTCGGTCTCCGCGGGGCTGTAGACATCCATGACAAGCCGTGCGCCGGGGTTCAGGACCAGTGTGGTGGCAGAGAGTGACGCGGCCTGGTCGGGACCTCCCGGCTGCAGTTCGGCGCCGTACTCCATGGTGATGCCGCGCGAGAAGGTGCCTCCGCGCGATTCCAGACAGGCAAAGCGATGGAGGGTGACGGCGCTGCGGGAGAAGGTGCCATCGCAGACGAGCGTTCCTGCCCAGACGTCGGTGGGGCTGGTGAAGGTGTGTGTGGCGTTGGGGAAGACGAGCACGCCGTTGCCCTGCTTGACGAGGCGCATCTTTCCGGCAAAGGGTCCGCCCGTGAGCGTATGGGTGTAGGTGGTGGTGGAGATGAGCTGGTTGTCATCGTGCCCCTGCACCCATGTCGGAGTGTTGACGGTCAGCACCTGCGGTGCGGCTCCCGTCTGGACGTGTACGGCGGCATCGGCGGTGGCGGCCAGCAGGACGTGACGGCCGTCATGCTCGGTGCCGATGGTCTCGCCGTCGGTCACTTCGACGCGATTGCGGTTGGTCAATGGCGGCGGCGCTGTGGTGATGCCCTCCATCTCGCCCAGAAAATAGCTGGTATAGGGAGCCTGATTGTAGGCCATCATCTGCCAGACCATGGCCTGACGGTACTGATGGTCGTGCCAGAGGGTGGGCATGGCATAGTTGGTGGCGATGCCTGTGGTGTAAACACGCAGGTTGCGGCCGCAGCGCAGGACAATCTCTTCGCGCCAGTCGCCAATGATATCGCCCTGAAAGCAGGGATTGTTCTTCGAGCCGTTGTTCATGTTGCAGCCGCTGGAGGTGAACAAACGTCCGGTGCCGGGCTTCTCTACCTTGGCTTCCTTGGCCTCGCCGGGGCTGTTGAGGATCTCGGAGCAGAGGTCGCCGTCGAAATAGATACGGAAGTTGAGGTCACCCCAGGCGATGAAGTTGTCGCCGAGATTGTCCAGGAGCTGGTCGGTAACACAACTGATGATGCCAGAGGAGACCGAGCGCCCGATAGAACCCGGATAGCTGTTGGAGAGGTTGGCCGCGAGGCATCGGCCGTCGTCGCCGCCGGCATTGTGCTTGTAGTAGATCTCGGCGGTAGTGGCATTGCGGTAGTTGAAGCCGTAGCCGCCGCGCCCTTCTTCCAGACAGCCGAAGAACTCAAGGCCGCGGCGGAAGGGGTCGAGGTCGCCCACGTTCTGCGAATCACCATGGCCGAGACCCGTGGTGGAGAGTCCGTGGCCGTTGTCATCGATGACCATGGAGCCGTAGACGATCTCGTCGCGCCCGTCCTCATCGACGTCGGCGACGACAAAGTTATGGTAGCCGTTGCCATACCACGGACTGCCGCTGCTGCTGCAGTTCCAGCGCCATCGCTCGGTGAGCCGATGCGTCTTGCGGTCGACGTCGAGGGCGATGAACTTATGGCGCGTATAGATGCCGCGGCCGAGGAAGATGCTGGCGTGGCGGCCGTCCAAGAAGGGGGCGCCGATGAAGTACTTGGAGGAACGGTGTCCGTAGTCGTCGCCCCAGGCTGACTTGAGGCTGGACTCTCCGCTCTCCAGGCGCGGCAGCGGATAGTCCATCTTCTGGTAGAGGGCTCCGGTCAGGCCATTCATATATATAAGGTATTCCGCGCCCGTATGCGTCCAGGCGTATTGCGAGTCGTTGGTCGAAAAGGTGTTGCGGGTGTTGACGCTCATGTTGCCGATGGTGTACAGACGCTTCTTGCCGTCGCTGCCATAGACAATCATGTTGTCGGCACCGCGCAGCAGCACCTCGGCCCGGCCGTCCTCGTCCCAGTCGTAGGCCACGATGTCTATCTCTGTGGAGTTCAGACTGACCATGTTCGGGCCGCAGTCGATGCGCCAGAGGAGATTCGCGGCGCCTGTCTGCCAGTTGACATCATAGGCGTCGATGACCACAAACTCAGTGGTGTTCGTCTGAGGATATATCTTATCGCCGTTGGCGCTGAGGGCAGTGCCGGCATCCCAGGTGTTCAGACGCTTCACGATGATCTCCAGCTGTCCGTCGCCGTCGAGGTCGGCCATCTCGGCATCGTTGGGCTCGTAGTGTTCCGAGACGTCGGCGCCATTACGGTCGTAGACAGCAGCGAGGGGGATGTCGAGGAAGCCGGTTGACGTACGGGTGTCGCCCAGCTTATAGACGTACTGCATCCAGGGCTTCACGGCATCACACTTTGCCTGCTCAACGCCCCCAACGACAGCTGCCACCTGATACTTACTGGCAGTTGAGCAGCCGCTGTCGGCATAGCTCGTCCTGGATAGGCCCGAGGCGATACGCGCGCCGTCGCGATATAGGTTGTAGGTGACACCATAGTATTCCTCGGCCAAGCGACGCCAGGTGACAAGATTCGTGGTACTTCCACTGGTGTTCCCCGTGGGAACGGCGACGAGGCCGCGGTCCAGAAGGTCGGTGAAACGCTGTGCAAAGGCAGCCTCGCCGACAAATGTCAAGGCGAAGGCCAAGAAGATGAGTTTAGCCTTATTCATTTTTTTCTCTTTGGTAAATAGCGGCACAAAGGTAATTACTTTTTTCGGAGTGGCAGCCTTTAGGGACGTTTTATTGAGTTCTTTCCGGCATTTTCATGAAATAATGACTCAAAAAGCACGCGTGCGCGCAAACTTTTTACTATCTTTGCGCCCGAAAATAAATCTGACGAACGTATTCGTTAAGCCAGAAGAGCAGAAAGCTTGCTTTTTGCCTTGGCGAGACAACGAAGGGAGTTACCCCCAAAAACGGAAGAACTGCTAAAACGGACACATGAGCGTCGCCATTGTCAAATACAGCGCCGGAAACATCTATTCCGTGGTTCACGCCCTGAAACGGCTGGGCGTGGAGCCTTTATTGACGGACGACCCGCAACAGCTGCGGGACGCCGACAAAGTCATCTTCCCCGGACAGGGCGAGGCGCAGCAGGCGATGACCTATTTGCGGGAGCATGGTCTGGACCGGGTCATACGTTCGTTGCAGCAGCCGGTGCTCGGCATCTGCATCGGACAGCAGCTGCTCTGCCGCCATTCCGAGGAGGGCAACACCGACTGTCTGGGTATCTTCCCCGTGGACGTGCTGAAGTTCCGCCCCACACGACATGAGGACAAAGTGCCCCACATGGGATGGAACAACATCAAACAACCCACCCCCAACGCCTCCCGTGAGGGAGGGGCGAAGGCTGGCGCACAACTTTCGAGGTACAACGGGACTTTCCCCTTCACGGGGGAACGGGGAGAGGGTCTTTCTCTCCCGTTTGTCTATTTCGTGCATAGCTACTACGTGCCTGTGTGCGAATTCACAACTGCCGTCACCGAGTACATCGTCCCCTTCAGCGCCTCGCTGCAGCGCGACAACTTCTTCGCCACACAATTCCACCCCGAAAAAAGCGGCGCAGAGGGGGAACGCATCCTTCAACAATTCCTCAGCCTATGATACGACTCATCCCTGCCATTGACTTGATCAACGGGCGCTGCGTCCGTCTGACGAAAGGCGACTACGCCACGGAAAAAGTCTATGCGGAAGACCCTGTGACCGTGGCTTGTGAGATGGAGGCTTTGGGATTCCGGCGCCTGCACGTCGTGGACCTCGACGGAGCACGCTCGCACCATGTGGTGAACATCGATGTGCTACGCCGCATCACGAAGGAAACGAACCTCATCGTGGACTTCGGCGGAGGGGTGAAGAGCGAGGAAGACCTCGCACTGGTGCTCGATGCGGGTGCCCACATGGTCACCCTGGGCAGCATCGCTGTGACCGACCCACAACGCGTCTTGCAGTGGCTACTTCGGTTTGGCGCCGACCGCCTCGTGCTAGGAGCCGACGTGCGCGACGGCCTCATCAGTATCAACGGATGGAAAGAAGAAAGCTCAATGCAGCTGTTGCCGTTCCTCGACGGCTATCTGCGCAAGGGTTTCCGCCACGTTCTCTGCACTGACATCCGCTGCGACGGAATGCTACAGGGACCTTCTACCCCACTCTATCGCCAGATCATGCAGGCATTCCCCGACTGCCAGCTCATCGCCTCGGGCGGCATCAGCTGCATCGACGACATCCGGCAGCTAAGCCAGGCAGGAATCCCCGCCGTCGTCTTCGGCAAAGCCATCTACGAAGGTCGCATCGACCTGCACGAACTCCTCAACGAGTTTCCACAAAAGTGAAATAACGCTTCAAACAAGAAAAGAACAACAGTGCTTGCAAAACGCATCATACCCTGTTTGGATGTCAAGGACGGACAGACCGTCAAGGGCACAAACTTCGTCAACCTCCGGCACGCGGGCGATCCCGTGGAACTCGGGAAAGCATACAGCGACCAAGGGGCCGACGAATTGGTGTTCCTCGACATCACGGCCTCCCACGAAGGGCGCAAGACCTTTGCAGACATGGTGAGCCGCGTTGCAGCCACGGTCAACATCCCCTTCACCGTGGGTGGGGGCATCAGCGAACTGGCCGATGTGGACCGTCTGTTGGCAGCCGGAGCCGACAAGGTGAGCGTGAACAGCGCAGCCCTGCGCCAACCGAAGCTCATCGACACCATCACAGGACATTTCGGGTCGCAGGTATGTGTCGTGGCCATTGATGCCCAGCAGGAAGCCGACGGCACGTGGCAATGCTACCTCAACGGCGGACGCATACCTGCCGGACGAACCCTCTTCGACTGGGCACACGAGGCTCAGGAAAGGGGAGCCGGCGAGATTCTCTTCACCAGCATGAATCACGACGGCGTGAAAGACGGATTTGCCAACGAGGCACTCAGACGCCTCTCCGACACGCTGTCGATTCCGGTCATCGCCTCCGGAGGCGCCGGTAAGCGCCAACATTTCCTCGACGTCTTCCAGCAAGGACACGCCGACGCGGCACTCGCGGCATCGGTCTTTCACTTTGGAGAAATCAAGATTCCAGAGTTGAAACAATACCTGAAGGAGGAAGGCATTAGCATCAGATTCTAAAACATAGACCTCTATATAATAATTATATGGAACAAAACTTAACCCTCAATATTGACTTTGGGAAGATGAACGGCCTCGTTCCCGCCATCATCCAGGATGCCGACACGCGACAGGTGTTGATGTTAGGCTACATGAACCGCGAAGCCTATGAGAAGACAGTTCGCGAAGGACGCGTCTGCTTCTACTCACGCACTCGCCAGTGCCTGTGGACAAAAGGAGAGACAAGCGGCAACTTCCTCAACGTCGTCAGCATCAAACTGGACTGCGACCAGGACACACTACTTATCCGTGTACACCCCGACGGACCCGTATGCCACACGGGTACTGACACCTGCTGGGGAGAGAGCAACAGCATCAATGACAATCCACTCTGCTTCCTGTCGGAACTGCAGAACTTCATAGAGAAGCGCCACGAAGAGATGCCAGAAGGTTCCTACACGACCAGCCTCTTCCAGGACGGCCTCAACCGCATGGCACAGAAAGTGGGCGAAGAAGCGCTCGAACTGGTTATCGAAGCGTGCAACGGTACTGACGAGCGACTCATCTACGAGGGCTCTGATATGCTATATCACCTCATTGTCCTTCTCACCTCAAAGGGACTTCGCATCGAACAAATGGCCGCAGAACTACGGGAGCGGCACGCGCCCGGATGGAAAAAACATTGAAAGAAATGATTATCAACTACGAAGGTGTCGACATAAAACGCGATGACCGCACCATCCTTCACGACGTGAACTGGAGGATCGATGCAGGAGATTTCGTGTATCTGACAGGAGTCGTCGGGAGTGGCAAGTCATCGCTTCTCAAGACGCTCTATGGTGAACTGGACATCGCCGCTGGCACAGCAAACGTTCTCGGGCAAGACATGCAGCGCATCAAACGCCACCACCTGCCCGCCTTACGTCGGCAACTCGGCATCGTGTTCCAAGATTTCCGTCTGCTCACCGACCGCAATGTACACCAGAACCTTGACTTTGTGTTGCGATGCACGGGATGGAAACGACGCGCCGAACGCGAACAGCGCATTGATGATGTGCTGGGAATCGTAGATCTGACCGACAAGAAAGAGGCCATGCCCTACGAGCTTTCCGGAGGTGAACAGCAGCGGGTCTGCATCGCCCGTGCCATCCTGAACGCGCCCAAGCTCATCCTCGCCGACGAGGCAACAGGCAACCAGGATGCCGAGTCGGGACGCAAGACGACACAAATCCTTCAGGAACTGGCCAAGGGCGGAGCTGCCGTCATCATGGCCACGCACAACAACACGCTCATCCAAGAGTTCCCCGGGAGGGTTTACGAGTGCTGCAATGGACAGTTCATCGCACTCGAAGATGACATCCCAATGGCAGACCTTGCCAACGAGGACGAAGAATAAGATATAAAAACAAACACTATAAAAGACAAATGAAAGTTCTAAAATTCGGAGGCACCAGCGTGGGTTCTGCTCAACGCATGAAAGACGTCTCTCAACTCATCACCAGCGACAACGAACCCAAGTTTGTCGTGCTCTCAGCCATGAGCGGCACCACCAATACCCTTGTCGAGATTGCAGACTATCTCTACAAGAAGAACCCCGAAGGCGCCAACACCGTCATCAACCAGCTGGAGCAGCGATACATGCAGCACCTCGGCGAGCTCTTCTCCACCGACGAATGGCACGAGAAAACCGAGGCATTCCTCAAGGAAGAATTCAACTACCTGCGTTCCTTTACGAAAACGCTTTTCACGAACTTCGAGGAGAAAGTGGTACTGGCACAAGGAGAAATCATGTCAACCAACATGATGGTCAACTACCTTCAGGAACAAGGTGTGAAAGCTGTCCTCTTGCCTGCTCTGGAAATGATCCGTACCGACAAGAACGCCGAACCCGACGCCGCCTACATTCGTGAGCGTACATGCTCACAGCTGGAGGCCAACCCTGGGTACGACGTCTATATCACGCAGGGCTTCATATGCCGCAACGCTTACGGCGAAATCGACAACCTGCTCCGTGGCGGTTCTGACTACACGGCCTGCCTCATCGGTGCGGCCATCAATGCCGAAGAGATTCAGATCTGGACGGACATCGACGGTATGCACAATAATGACCCTCGCATCGTCGAAGGCACCGAACCTGTACGGCAGCTCTATTTCGAAGAGGCTGCAGAACTGGCTTACTTCGGTGCCAAGATTCTGCATCCCACCTGCATTCAGCCAGCCAAATTCGCGGGTGTGCCCGTTCGCCTGCTGAATACCATGGACCCCACTGCACCTGGCACAATCATCAATAATCAGATGCACCGAGGCACCATCAAGGCCGTCGCAGCTAAGGACAACATCATCTGCATCGGCATTCAAAGTTCACGGATGCTATTGGCCCATGGTTTCCTGCGTAAAGTCTTTGAGATCTTTGAGGACAACAAGACCAGCATCGACATGATTTGTACCTCCGAGGTCGGCGTCAGCGTGACCATCGACAATAGGTCTCACCTCACAGCCATCACCGACGAACTGCGCAAGTATGGCACGGTGACCGTCGAGGACAATATGTGTATCGTCTGCATCGTCGGCGACCTCTCCAGCCAAAACATCGGTTTTGAGAGCATGGCCACCGATGCCCTCAAGCAGATTCCTGTTCGCATGATTAGCTACGGAGGTTCAGCCCACAACATCTCGTTCCTCGTGGCGCAAGCCGACAAGAAGCGTACTCTTCAGGCCTTGCAAAAAACACTGTTCACATACAACGACCACGTCCGTCGTCCCTCCTGATTGCCCATCGACCTTTTGAGACACATCATGCAAATTCAACCGACAAGCCCCATCAGCGTTCCCACGCCATGCTACGTCTACGACACGGCACTCCTTGCGCGAACACTCGACGCCATCAAGGCCCAAACAGCCGGACACGATAACTTCCATGTTCATTACGCCATCAAAGCCAACGCCAACCCGAAGCTTCTTGGCCTCATCGTCGATGCCGGACTGGGAGCCGACTGTGTGAGTGGAGGCGAGATTGAAGTCGCCCTGCAGGCAGGTTTTCCCGCATCGAAGATTGTCTTTGCCGGCGTAGGCAAAGCCGACTGGGAAATTACCTTGGCCTTGCAGAAAGGAATCGGTCTTTTTAACGTGGAGAGCACCGAGGAACTGGAAATTATCCACAGCATCGCTACCGATTTAAATATACGCGCGCGCGTGAGCTTTCGCATTAACCCTGATGTAGGGGCCCACACCCACGCCCATATCACCACTGGCAAAGCTGAGAACAAGTTCGGCATTGATATGACCGACATGATCGCTGCGATCAGAAAAGCTGAGGCGATGCCGCTTGTCGACTTCATGGGGCTGCACTTTCATATCGGCTCTCAACTGTTAGATATGAGTGACTTCGAAGCACTGTGCGATCGCATCAACGAGTTACAAATCATCCTTGAGAAGGAAGGCCTCTACGCCCATCACATCAACGTCGGCGGCGGCCTTGGGATCGACTATGAAAGACCAACCGAGCATCCAATACCCGACTTCAAAGCTTACTTCGATACGTTCAAGCAGAGACTTCATCTTCGCGAAGGACAGCAACTTCACTTTGAGCTCGGACGTTCCATTGTAGGTCAGACTGGTACGCTGCTGACCCGTGTGCTTTACGTCAAACACGGTCATCAAAAGCAGTTTGCCATTGTCGATGCCGGCATGACAGAACTCATCCGTCCAGCCCTCTACGGTGCACGCCACGCCATTGAGAATCTTTCTGCACAGGCACGCATGGATAGCATGCACGACGGCGAAGTAAGAACGAGCCCCACTGAGACCTACGATGTTGTCGGCCCTATCTGCGAGTCCTCTGATGTCTTTGCCAAAGAACTGTCTCTACCCGAGACACGCCGTGGAGACCTCATGGCCATTCGCTCGGCCGGCGCTTATGGAGAGACCATGGCTTCATGCTACAACTGCCGTCCGCTGCCCCCCACTTTCACAACTGAAGAACTATTTCAACAACCTTAACCTTTTTCCTCGGCTGATGCTACGAGCCGAGACTCCTCATGACACTTCTCCAATCAGCTCTCGTCATACTCCTCTTTATATGGTTAATCGCCATGGTCCAAGCCTACAGCTATGGTTCCATCGCCCGACGGCTAAGGCGACCCGTTCCGGCTAAACCGACAGCAGCGGAACTGCCTCCGTTGAGCATCATCATCACGGCACACGATGCCGCGACACTGCTGCGCCACAACCTACCCATCATTTTGCAACAGGACTATGAGCGTTTTGAGGTCATCGTCGTTGATATGGGCTCTACCGATGACACCAAAGACGTACTGGAGCATTTAGAACAGCAATACGCTCATCTCACCCACACGTTTACGCCCGCATCGGCACACGACATCAGCATCGATCGCCTGGCGCTGACACTCGGCATCCGTGCAGCATCATACGACTGGATTGTCATCACGCATTCTGACTGTACTCCCCTCACGCCAGGTTGGCTTACCCGCATTGGCGAGACCATCGTCCGTCCGACACAGTCGCCTCAGAGCAAAGGGCTCGACACGCCAGACCTCATCCTCGGCATGGCACGCTACGAGAAGGGACGTTTCTCTTGGAAAGATGCCAAAGTCAACTTCATCCGCCTTTATGACACCATCAGCCACTTTCAGCACGTTCTTTCCGGCCACGCTGCCGTGCAGGCCGATGCCTGCAACCTGGCCTTCCGTAAGGACTTTTTCCTGAGTGAAGGCGGTTTCGTGCTTGGCCAAGGTCTCAAGGTAGGGGCAGAGGAACTGTTCGTCAATCAAACGTCCACACCGAAGAATACGGCCGTGATGCTCTCTCCGGCTTCCATCATCATGCAACGCAGGATGAGTTGGTCGCAGTGGAAAACCCAGCGTTGTGCCTTTGCAGAAATCCAGCACCACCAGCACCACGCCAGTCTGCTACGCTTCAAACGCGCTGTCCGCCTGCTGGTTCCATGGTTGTTTCTCTTTACCTTGGTGCCTATCCTCCTCTTGCAGTCCCTGACGGCACTGATTCTTTACAGCTTTCTTCTTATGGTTTATGCCGTTGTCAAGCTCATCAACTTCAACCGCACTGCCCTACTTATGGAAAGCACCTCTTACCACCTGAACTTCTTCCTTTTTGAACTTCTCCTCCCTTTTTGGGATTTGCAGATGAAGATTTCCCACATGACAACTCCGAAGAACGAGTTCCGAAAAAAGTTTATTTAGCCTATGTCAGAACTAATTACCTGGTGCATCGACCACCTCAATTATTGGACCATCACCTTTTTGATGACACTGGAAAGTACCGTCATCCCCATCCCCAGCGAGTTCGTCGTTCCGCCTGCTGCCTATCGCGCTGCCGCCGACAGCTCCGATCTGAACGTCGTGCTTGTCGTGCTCTGCGCGACAATCGGAGCCAATCTCGGCGCTCTCATTAACTACACGGCAGCCCTCTATCTGGGACGCCCCATCATCTATGCGTTTGCCAACAGTACTTTCGGACACCTCTGCCTGCTGAATGAGCAGAAGGTGCAACGTACAGAGAAATATTTCACCGACCATGGTGCCGTGGCAACGCTCATCGGACGTCTCGTCCCTGGCATTCGTCACCTCATCAGCATACCAGCCGGACTGGCAAAGATGCGTCTCTCGCATTTCCTTCTCTATACCACCATCGGTGCCGGTATCTGGAACATCATCCTCGCCGCCATCGGCTACAGCCTGGCAAGCGTGGTACCGGAAGATCAGTTAATGGAAAAAGTGACCACGTACAGCCATGAACTGGGTCTGGCCATGATTGTTTTGGCAGTCATCGTGGTCGGCGTCCTTATTTACAAAGGCCATCGGCCAAAGACGCGGTAGAAATAATAGTCATAAATTTCGTCGGCTCCGACGTTCGGGAATACCTCTCCGAACAAATCAGTCAGATTCGATGCCCCGCCCTCTTTCGCCTTTTTGAGGTTGAGGAGGGCGGTTTCGTCATCGTGCCTTTCCATGGCACAATAAGCCAGATAGGTATAGATATCAGTTGCTCTCTTGCTGTCTATGTCATGCTTCAGAATTTCACGGAACATCTCGGCAGCCAAGTCATAGTAGCCCGTATCGAAGAAAAGCTGCGCTCCGCGATAATACACGTCCGAGACATCGGTGCCCTCTCTCTGAATCATATTCTCTATGCAGCTGACGACCAAGTCCGCCCGGTTGTTTTCCGCATAGACACGTGCCCGCAGGAAATCCAGTTCCATGAAGTTCTCTTCCCCTTCACCCCCGATTTCCTCGGCACGATCCAGATAGGCGATGGCTTCGTCCATCTTTCCTTGTGCAGAGAGCACCTGGGCGTGCTGCTCAAAGATTGCCACCTGATTCGGGCTGACATCGTCGGCCAGTTGTTCAGCTTTTTCCACGGCAGTCAGTGCATCCCCAACGTGATCTGCGTCGAGCAGGCTATACGAATCATAAAGCCAGTGCTGCTCATTCTCGGGAGCCATGGCCTCTAACTGCTGATATATACGATGCGCCTCCTCGAAGTTCAGCTGCTGCAACAGAGCCCATGCTTTCAGCTGCAAGGCACGCTCGTTGTCTGGCTCGACAGCCAAGGCATAGTCAACGCTGCTCATCGCCTTGTCATACTGCTCCAAGCCGCTGTAGGCCTCAGCCCTCCAGTTCCACGATTCCGTGGAGAAGGGATCCACATCGAGCATTTTCTCTATATAAGGCAATGCATCATTGAAGTGTTCCTGCCCCAGCGTTATATCAGCCTTCACCTGCCACGTCTTATACCAGTCGGGTGCTATCTTCTCCAGGAGGTCGGCAAAGAACATGGCTTGCTCATAAAGACGGTAGTCAATAAAGATATAAGCCGAATCGTAGAGAAAGAAGTCGCGGTCCACTTGAATCTCATCTGCCACCTGATGCAGCAGACGGACCGCCTCGTCAATCTTCTCATCTCGAATAAAAAGTTCAGCACGCAGGAAATGGACCTCACGATCTTGCTGATCGTCAATATCATTGCAGAGGCTGAGTGCCGTCTTCAGGTCGCCCTGCTGCATGAACTGGCGAGCGACAAATATTTGAGGCGAGACAGCATCGGGGTGCAGTTGGCGCGCTAACCCGATGGCCTCGTCAGCCTTCTTGTCGTCATGTAGAACCATGGTGTAGTACTCTGCCACATCAGTGAGGTCATCGGCATCCAGATAAATCGATTGCCCTGCCTCCTGAGCGGCTTCGTACTTCGCCAGGATATCTTTGAACTCAGGCTCCTCAAAATATTTCAAGTCGTCGTCCAGTCTCATTCGTCATTTCTTCTTGAACGTATCCTTCAGCCCCACCGTCTTGTTGAAGACGAGATGGTCGGGTGTCGAGTCTGTATCAACGTTGAAATAGCCGATGCGCTGGAACTGAAGATAGGTCAGCGCAGGCATGTTCTGCACAAATCTCTCTACATAGCAGTTGGTGAGGACGTGCAGCGAATCGGGATTCATCATCTGCTTCATGGCCTCCACGTTCGAGAGACCTTCCCCCTGCAGACGGGCCAATTCGTCGCGCGGGTTCTCCACCTGCCACAGACGCTCGTACATACGAACCTCAGCAGGCAGACAGTGACCGCAACTGAGCCAGTGCAGTGTCTTTCCTTTAATCTTACGGTCGGCGCCGGGCTGACCGCTGCGTGTCTCCGGGTCGTAGGTGGCATAGATGCAAGTGACATTCCCCTCGCCATCGACGTCGTAAGGATGTTCGTCCTCCTCGTTGCACTTGATGATATAGGCATTCTTCAGACGCACTTCCTTGCCGGGTGCCAGACGCATGAACTTTTTCTCTGCCACGGCCTGGAAGTCTTCGCGTTCGATCCACAGTTCGCGTGAGAACTCGATCGTGTGCGAGCCTTCCTCCGGACGTTCGGGGTTGTTCAGCGCCTCAAGTTCCTCAACCTTTCCCTCGGGATAGTTCGTAATGACAAGTTTTACGGGATTCACTACAGCCGACACACGCGTAGCACGCTGATTCAGATCATCGCGCACGGCGCTTTCCAAGAGGGCGAAATCGTTGAGGGCATCATATGTTGTGTAGCCGATTTTATCGATGAAGTTGACGATACTCTCGGGCGAGTAGCCACGACGGCGGAACGCACAGATGGTAGGCATACGTGGGTCGTCCCATCCGCTGACAAAGCCATTCTGCACGAGAGCCAGCAGGTTACGCTTGGACATCAGCGTGTAGTTAAGGTTCAGCTTGTTAAACTCGGTCTGGCGCGGACGGTTATCTTCGATATTGTCGGTCTCGCCGCGCCATTCTTTCATCCAAGTCACGAAGAGGTCGTACAAGGGACGATGCTCCACGAATTCCAGCGTGCACCACGAATGGGTGACGCCTTCGAGGTAGTCGCTCTGTCCGTGTGTGAAGTCATACATGGGATAGGCATTCCACTTGTTGCCCGTGCGGATGTGCGGGATGTTCAGCACACGGTAGATGAGCGGGTCACGCAGCAGCATATTGGGGTGTGCCATATCAATCTTGGCACGCAGGACGAGTGTTCCAGGCTCGCACTTACCACTGTTCATGAACTCGAACAAGCGCAGGTTCTCCTCCACCGGTCGGTCGCGGAACGGGCTGTTCGTGCCGGGCGACGTCGTGGTACCTTTCTGCTGAGCAATGGTCTCTGCGCTCTGTTCGTCCACGTAGGCACGGCCCTGCCGGATGAGCCACACGGCGAAGTCCCACAACTGCTGGAAATAATCGGAGGCGTAGTAGATATTGGCCCACTCGAATCCCAGCCATCGGATATCCTGCTCGATGGCATCCATGTATTCGGTATCCTCTTTCTGCGGGTTCGTGTCATCGAAACGCAGGTTGCACTTGCCGCCGTATTTCTTTGCCAATCCGAAGTCGATGGCGATAGCCTTGGCGTGGCCTATGTGCAGATAGCCGTTCGGTTCTGGCGGGAAGCGCGTCTGCAGGCGTCCGCCGTTCTTGCCTTCGGCCAGGTCGCTGACCACTTTCTGCTCGATGAATGAAGCCCCACTCCCTGTCTTTCCTGCCGTGGAGGGAGCGATTACTCTTGAAGTCTCGTTTTCGTTCATATATATATTCTTATATTATTTGAAGTTTCGGCTGTTCAGGAAAGAGTGAAAAGGGAAAGAGTGAAAAATGAAAATAAAATTTTCACTTTTCATTTTCCACTTTTCTCTTTCAATCTTTCAATCTTTCAATTTTCAATTTTCAATCTTTCACGCCAGGAACTGTGCATACCTGGCGATGTACTTGCCCAAGATGTCAAACTCTATGTTA
>CAMVFC010000013.1 GCA_947166655.1 uncultured Prevotellaceae bacterium | reverse complement strand
TTCCATCGTGATGGAACAAACTCCCCCTTCTGCGACCCAGACCTTCTGCGCCTAAGGTGAAAGGCTGTACCTACTAAGAAAACCACTCTTATGCCCCTGAGGTGCCGCTTGTTCACGGAGGCATTTATTTCAATTTTAGCCCCATGCGTGCGGCGGAAGTTTCAACATAAGGAAAAGTGACACCTTGGTCAAAACGACAATGATCATAAGAGAGATCCCTGCAGAGCGTCTGATGCGCTGCTGCAGGGATCTTTGTTTGTCTCGTTAGCTGTCCGTGTGCGTTTACGGCTTGCGGTAGCGGTTGCCCGTCTTCTCGACGATGAGACGGCGGAAGCGTTCGGGATAGCCGGGACGAATCACCGGCACTTGATCGCCACCGGCGGTTTTCAAGTACTGACCATTGCGTTCAGGCTTCTCCGTCATATCATTGTATTTCACGATGAGGCGTTCGAAGAGCAGACGCCAGCGGTCCATCATCAAGGCAGAAGTTCGTGCGGTGTAGGCGGTGAGGTGCTGAATGGCATCGGGCTGACTCATAGCGGCGGCTTCGGCATCCATCTTCGCCTGCAGCCCTTCGAGTTCAGCGTCGAGGCGGTCGCGGGCGTTCTGAACCTCGGGGAAGAGCTGGCTGTAGCGTGGATAGACGAAGTTGGAGAGTGCGTTTTGCAGCCAATAGGCACTCTTCATGGAAAAGGTAAAGGGATCGGCGGTCTGCTCGGCATAGGCCTCAGGGCAGCGCGTGGCGCAGCAGTAGACGGGGGTATAAGGCACCATATTGGCATCGTCGAAGCCCACCCAGAGGACACCGCCGATGTGGTTGGGCAGCCACGAGCGGAGCTGTGCCAGATAGGTGACGGCCGTCTGCTGCGTGGAAATCGGGCGCTCGTTGAAATACTTCACGCTGTCGACCTCAAAGTAAAGCGGCGTGGGGCGGTAGGGGGCCTCGTAGGGTCCTGCACCCACGTCGGCGGTCATGTCCATGGGTGTGCCTTCGTAGTGATCGCGCATGGCCTGCTTCAGGTCATTGAGTGAAACGGGACGGCTAGGGCGGATGCACCAGGGCATCTCTTCGACATCGTTCTCCACGCCAAGGGCGTAGGGCAGATAGCGCTCCATGCCATCGGCAAAGCGGTTGAAGAAAGACCAGACACGGGCTTCACAGATGCGTCGTGCGCTGAAATCATTGGGCGCATAAGCGTCTCGGAATGAGAATTCTGCGTCTTTGCCTTTGAAGTAGCCCTTCTCGCGTGCGAACTTGATGACGTCCTTCGAGTAGAGGCAGTTCTGGCGGTCCTTGAGGGGGAAGCGAGTGATGCGCGCCTGGTTGGCATGGCCCGTGATGCAGTCGTCAGGAAGACGGACGGCCACCCACACGGCGCCCTTCCTGCCCGGTCCCTTGCCGATGAGTTCCAGCACCCATACTTCATTGGGGTCGGCCAGGGTGATGCTTTCGCCTTCGGACCTGTAGCCGTAGGTGTCGACGAGGTGGGTCCAGACGTCAATAGCCTCGCGTGCGGTGCGAGCGCGCTGCAGGGTCACGTACATCAGCGAGCCGTAGTCGAGCAAGCCGGTCGTGTCTACGAGCTCCTCGCGCCCGCCGAAGGTGGTCTCCATGATGCTGAGCTGATGCTCGTTGATCTGCCCGATGACGCCATAGGTGTGGGGCGCTTCGGGAATTTCGCCGAGGTAGTTGTTCGTCTCGTAGTCGTAGAGAGGGCGCATGGTGCCGGGAGCGTGGTCGCCGGCGGGATAGAAATGCAGATAGCCGAACGAGCCGTAGGAGTCGGCGCTGTAGGTGATCATTACAGAACCGTCGGCCGAGGCTTTACGGCCCACGATGAGATTCGTGCACGCCGCGGCATCGAGCCATGCGAAAGCGAGCACGAGGATGAGTGCTAAAGAGCGTTTGTGCATAAAAAATAAAGGATGAAGAATTAAAGATCTTTATGCTCTTTCCAGTTCCGACCCGTCGAAATTGAGAGGCAACAGGGCGTGCATACTCTCGACGACGTAGACACCTTCGGTGCCATAGAGCATGATGCGAATGGGTTGGTGGAAGCGTGTTTCGGCTTCCAATAGGGCTTGCCGGCATTGTCCACAGGGCGTGATGGGCTTGGCGAGGAACTTGCCTCGTGTCTGCGCCGCAATGGCGATGGCTACGGGGGCCACGTCAGGAGCATTGGCCGATGCAGCGAAAAAGGCGGTACGTTCGGCACATAAGCCGCTGGGGAAGGCGGCATTCTCCTGATTGCTGCCCAGAAAAATGCGTCCGTCGGCCAGGCGCAGGGCTGCGCCGACCTGAAAATGGGAATAAGGGGAATAGCTTGTAGACGTCGCCTGGCAGGCCTTTTCCACCAAGGCACAATCCTCCGAGGACAACTCCTCAAGGGCGTAGCATTGGACTAAAGTGTCAATATGAACCTCCTTCATAGGTCTTTTTCATTGAAAAGTGTGACAAAAGTAGCTCTTTTTTCGCTTCTTAGCAAAAAAAGCATTACTTTTGTGCGCTTAAAGACGAAAAAAACTATGCGACCTCGCTATTATGCTTTCTTGGCTGCTGTTTTTGCAGCTGTGAATCTCCTCGCTCAGTCACGTCAGTCGGTGCAGTGGAGGTATATAGAGAATTATAAGGATATGGCTGTCGAGCAGATGCGGCGCTACAAGATTCCTGCCTCTATCACGCTGGCGCAAGGGCTCTGCGAGAGCAGTGCCGGACAGAGCAGGCTGGCCAAGGAGGCGCATAATCATTTCGGCATCAAGGTGGGTGTGGGATGGAGTGGCCCTTACATTGTCATGGCCGACGACCGCCCGAACGACCGCTTCCGCAAGTACCGCACCGACGATGAGAGCTACGAGGACCACTCGCGCTTCCTGACGCAGAACAGTCGCTACCGCTCGCTCTTTAACCTGAAGATCACAGACTATAAGGGTTGGGCACACGGCCTGAAGCGATGCGGCTATGCCACAAATCCGAACTACGGCCCTATGCTCATCGGCGTCATCGAGCGCTATAACCTGCAGCAGTTCGACTCCTACGTCAAGGGTAAATACCATTCGAAGCGCGAGGACAGCCAGAATGAGAGCCGTTTCTTTCAAGATCACATCGTCTATCGTGTCAACCGCCTGTACATGATTATTGCCAATCGGGGGGACACGTGGGAATACATAGCCCAAGAGACGGGCGTCAGTGCTTCCAAGCTGCGCCGTTACAACGAAGTGCCCAAGGGCTATCAGCTGCGTGCCGGCGATTACGTCTTCCTGCAGAAAAAGCGCAAGAAGGGCGATAAGGGAACGGCTGGCGTCCCCCACGTGCTGGCGGCCGGCGAGTCGGTCTACGACGTAGCGCAGCACTATGGTATCCGCTTGAAAAATCTCTATAGCCTGAATGGCTGGGAACCCGACCACGTGCACCATGCAGGCGAACTCATTTGGCTGAGATGAGAAACAGACTGTGGAAAAAGATTAAAGATATAAAGATAAAATAGATAAAAGAAATATGGCAGACGACAAGAAAATCATCTTCTCCATGGTCGGCGTCAGCAAGACCATCCAGCAGAACCAGAAACAAGTCTTGAAGAACATCTACCTCAGCTTCTTCTATGGCGCAAAGATTGGTATTATCGGCCTTAATGGTTCGGGTAAATCCACTCTTCTCAAGATTATAGCCGGTCTGGACCAGAGCTATCAGGGCAATGTGGTATTCTCTCCCGGCTACAGCGTGGGTTACCTGCCGCAGGAACCGCAGCTCGATAACAACAAGACGGTACGTCAGGTGGTCGAAGAGGGCGTCCAGCACATCGTTGATGCGTTGAAGGAATACGAGGAAATCAATGCGAAATTCGGAATGCCGGAATATTACGAGGACGAAGACAAGATGTCCCAGCTGTTCGCGCGTCAGGGCGAGTTGCAGGACATCATCGATGCTACCGACGCCTGGAACCTTGACACACGGCTTGCACGCGCTATGGACGCCCTGCGCTGTCCGCCGCAGGACCAGCTTTGCGGAGTGCTCTCCGGCGGTGAACGTCGTCGCGTAGCCCTCTGTCGCCTGCTCTTGCAAAAGCCTGATATCTTACTGCTCGATGAGCCAACCAACCATCTTGACGCTGAAAGTATCGATTGGCTGGAGCAACATTTGAACCAATATGAGGGTACTGTCATTGCCGTGACGCACGACCGCTACTTCCTCGACGACGTGGCGGGATGGATTCTTGAGCTGGACCGTGGCGAAGGCATTCCCTGGCAGGGAAACTACAGCAGTTGGTTGGAGCAGAAGACCAAGCGTCTCGAGCAGGAAGAGAAGACGGAGAGCAAGCGACGCAAGACGCTGCAGCGAGAGTTGGAGTGGGTGCGCATGGCTCCGAAGGCCCGCCAAGCCAAGGGTAAGGCGCGTCTCTCGAGCTACGAACGTATGCTGAACGAGGATCAGAAAGAGAAGGAACAGAAGCTGGAAATCTTCATCCCCAGCGGTCCGCGTCTGGGCAATAAGGTCATCGAGGCACACGGTCTCTGCAAAGCCTTCGGTGACAAAGTGCTCTTCCGTGACCTCAGCTTCACGCTGCCCCCCAACGGCATTGTCGGTGTCATTGGCCCGAACGGTGCAGGTAAGACGACACTCTTCCGTCTGATCATGGGGCTGGAGAGCCCCGATGCCGGCACCTTTGAGGTCGGTGAGACGGTGAAATTGGCTTACGTGGACCAGAGTCACCATGATATCAAAGCTGATGCTACAGTGTATCAAACTATCTCACAGGGCAACGAGCTGCTGCGTATGGGTGGCCGCGACGTCAATGCACGCGCCTATCTGAGTCGCTTTAACTTCAGCGGTGCAGATCAGGAAAAGAAATGCGGCGTGCTTTCCGGCGGCGAACGTAATCGCTTGCATCTGGCCATGGCGTTGAAGGAAGAGGGCAATGTGTTGCTGCTCGACGAGCCCACCAACGATATCGACGTCAACACGCTGCGTGCCTTGGAGGAAGGCTTGGAAGCCTTCGCCGGCTGTGCCGTTGTCATCTCGCACGACCGCTGGTTCCTGGACCGCATCTGTACGCATATCCTCGCTTTCGAGGGAGACGGCAACGTCTTCTTCTTCGAAGGTTCCTACACCGACTACGAGGTCAACAAAATGAAACGCTTAGGCCTTGAGGAGCCTAAGCGTATGCGATACCGTAAGTTGACGGAGGATTAAAATCAGTTCTTTGCGTTTGTCTACATGTCATCGGTCGCCTTCATATCGATTTCCTCGCCCGATGGCGTGTAGAACTCGTATTGAAGGAAGGCGAGCCGCTGATTGGGAATGACGCGAACGCCGAAGCCGTACTTCATCTGCCAGCGTCGCTTCAAACTGATGAAGCCCTGGTTGATGTAGGCGGCTACATAAGGATGGACGTATAGGATAAAGGAGCGGATGTTCAAATGATTGACCAGCTGGTCGATCTTCTGCTCCAGGACGTCCGTAAATAGGAAACTGGACTTAATGGTTCCCTTTCCGCCGCATGTGGGGCAGGCCTCATCGACGTGGACTTCCATGACGGGGCGCACACGCTGGCGGGTGATTTGCATCAAACCGAATTTACTCAGTGGCAAGATGTTGTGGCGGGCACGGTCGCGCTTCATGTTCTCGCACATGCGTTCATAAAGCTTCTGGCGGTCTTCTGCCAAAGCCATGTCGATGAAGTCGACGACGATGATGCCTCCCATGTCGCGCAGCCGCAGTTGGCGGGCCAGCTCGTCGGCAGCACCCAGGTTCACCTCCAGCGCATTAGCCTCCTGGCCTTCAGAACTGCGCGTGCGGTTGCCGCTGTTCACGTCAACGACGTGCAGTGCCTCAGTGTGCTCGATGATGAGATAGGCTCCATGCTTGTAGCTGACGGTCTTGCCAAACGAGGTTTTAATTTGTCGAGTGACATCGAAATTGTCGAAGATGGGCAGCGAGCCCTTGTATTGCTTCACAATCTCCTGCATCTCAGGCGCGATGAGCTTCACGTAGTCTTTGATTTCCGCGAAGACGCTCGCATCGTTGATATAGATGTTCTCGTAGGTGGGGTTGAACAGATCGCGCAAGAGGGCTACAGTCCGGCTCGTTTCTTCGTAGCAGAGGCACGGCAGTTCCTTGGCTTTGTGTGCCCGCGCGATGGTGTCTTCCCACCGCTTGACAAGGATCATCATCTCGGCGTCAAGCTCCTGTACGCGTTTCCCTTCGGCTACCGTGCGTACGATGACGCCGAAGTTCTTGGGCTTGATGCTCTGGATGATTTGCTTGAGGCGGGCACGTTCGGCGCTCGACTTGATTTTCGACGATACGTTGACTTTGTCGGTGAACGGCACCAGCACGAGGAAACGTCCGGGGAAAGTAATCTCGCACGTCAGCCGCGGACCTTTTGTCGAAATAGGTTCCTTGACGATCTGTACCAGCACTTCCTGGCCAACCTGCAAGGTCGTCTGCACGCTGCCTTCCTTGGGCAGTTCTGGTAGAATGCCGGCCTTGCTGATGGGGTAGAGGTTACGTTTGTCGCTGCCTACCTGCTTGAGGTACTTGGCATAGGAATTGAATTGGGGTCCTAAGTCCAGATAATGGAGAAAGGCGTCGCGCTCATGGCCCACATTAACAAAGCAGGCGTTCAAGCCCGGCATGAGCTTTCGCACCTTGGCAAAATAGATGTTGCCCACGTTGAAGCTCGCCTGCTGCTCCTCTTCCTGGTATTCGACGAGGCGTTTGTCCTCGGTGAGGGCGATGGCGATTTTCTTCGGTTGGACATCTACGATGACTTCACAGGTCATGAGTGGAAATTTTGTTGGTTGTTGTTTAGTAAACAAGGAACAAACCGCCCCAGAGCAGGGGGAAGATTTGTTCCTCGTTGTGACTCACAAGTTCGAGTTAGGGAGTCAAACAGAGCATCCTTTTATTTGCTCTTATGTCTGTTCTTTCTCAGTCTTTTTTTACGCTTGTGAGTAGACATCTTGTGTCTTTTCTTTTTCTTTCCGCTTGGCATAAGCTTATACGTTTAATGATTATGATAAAATAGGGTTGATGATAAATGCTCGGTGTCCTTAGCTCTTCACGGCATCGAAGAAAACCTTAGCGGGCTTGAACGAAGGGATGTTGTGCTCGGGGATGATGAGTGTGGTGTTCTTCGTGATGTTGCGGGCGGTCTTCTGAGCGCGCTTCTTCAGGATGAAGCTGCCGAAGCCGCGGAGGTAGACGTTCTCTTCTTCGTTGCCCAGTGCTTGCTTAATCTGCTCCATGAATGATTCCACGGTGGTCAGAACCGTAGCTTTGTCAATGCCGGTCTCCTTAGAGATACGGCCAACGATGTCTGCTTTTGTCATTGTTTTTTTGAGGTTTTTATGTGTTAAATGTTACTTCATTTGCATTTTCGGCCTGCAAATGTAGTAACTTTCACGCAGTTAAGGAAATCTTTTCAACGTTTTTTGTAAAAAAAGTGCTTTCAGCCACCTTTTTTGACATCTGAATGACTATCTTTGCGCTATGATTAGCGATTTTTCACAGACTTTATTGCGGTGGTTTGCTGAGAACGGGCGTGCACTGCCATGGCGACAGACGACTGATCCCTACGCCATCTGGCTGAGTGAAATTATTCTGCAGCAGACGCGCGTCGAGCAAGGGCGTGAGTACTGGGAGCGTTTCATGCATCGTTTCCCGTCGGTGGACCTTCTGGCTGCGGCGTCGGAGGACGAGGTGCTGCGCTTGTGGCAGGGGCTGGGCTACTATTCCCGTGCACGTAACCTTCATGCTGCTGCGCGGCAGGTAGCGTCGTTGGGCTGCTTCCCGCAGACCCTGGACGGGCTGCGCTCGTTGCCCGGCGTGGGCGACTACACCGCGGCGGCCGTCGCGTCCATCGCCTTCGGCCTGCCGGAGGCGGTGGTTGATGGTAATGTCTATCGCGTGTTGGCACGCCATTTCGGTATCGACACTCCGATTAACAGCACGCAAGGGGTGCGTGATTTTCGCCTCCTGGCACAGGAATTGCTGCCGCAGGACCAACCCTCGGCCTACAATCAGGCCATCATGGACTTCGGCGCCATCCAGTGTACGCCGCAGTCGCCGCGTTGTCTGATCTGCCCCCTGGCAGAGAGTTGTGCGGCCCTGCGCGAGGGAAAGGTAGCAGATCTGCCGGTGAAGTTGCAGAAGACGAAGGTGCAGACACGTCGTCTCGCGTATATATATATAAGGTATAAGAGTGAGGTGGCCATCCGTCGGCGTCCGGCCGGTGATATCTGGCAGGGGCTGTGGGAGCCCGTCAACCTGGATACGTTGTCTCCGGAGCAGCGGACGGCACTGCTCGCCGACGCGCTTCTTGTGGCCCACGATGTGCGCCACCTGTTGACGCACCGCCGCTTGCTGGCCGACTTCTATCTGCTGGAAGCTGCCCGACGTCCCGCACTGCCGGAGGAGTACCGATGGGTGCACGAGTCGGCGCTGGACGAATACGGCAAGCCGCGTCTGGTGGAACTCCTCCTGCAGCGCCTGCCGTGATGCGTCGCGGCAAGGACAGAGGGGCCTCATCAGGCGCGTGCGGTCAACTTCCCTTATACGTGCGGACGTAATGGTCCCTTTGCTCCAAGCGGAAAGATGCCTCGACACGGCAGAAACGCCCTCGGCCTATATACGACTGCGCCAACCCTTTTGTTTGTTCCATCGTGATGGAACCATCGTTCCATGGTGATGGAACCATCGTTCCATGGTGATGGAACAAACTCCCCTCCTTGGCTACTCCGCCGTCGGCGCCTGGGTTTTCGGCACAAGCAGAAGCATGTGGGCCGCTTTTCCTATAGCGCTGAACGCTGCGTGGCGCTTGCTGAAGAAGTGTCATGTGGCTCTGCCTTTTCAATATGAGCCGCAACTATCGGGAAGTGCCACTATCACCTAAGAGCGAATCATTCGGTGAGGGCGTGCGTGCCCTATGGCTTGATTCGTATCTCAGCTATGAACCAAAGGAGCTATTCGGGTGTGACGACTGATTGAACAGCAGGAAGAAAGCGGGGCGAGGAATGCTGCTCACAGCAAAAAGAACGCACGCCAAAACCCGAGGGCCTTGGCGTGCGTCTGGTGTTCGATGGTGGCTTAAGCCTTCTCCTCGGCAGGTGTGTCAGGCTTGCCCACGATGACTTTTATCTTGACGATGCGGCGTTCGTCCATCTCCATGACTTCGAAGGTGAAGCGTCCGTGCTGGATGCGCTCGTGCAGCTGTGGGAACTCGCCCTTGATTTCCAGCAGCAGGCCCGCCAGTGTGTCGGCATCGCCGGCTATATCCTCAAAGGCATCGTCGTCCAGCTGCATGATCTTGCGGAAATCAGAGAGCAGCGTTTTGGCCTCGAAGATATAGGTGTTCTGGTTCAGACGCGTGTAGTTGCGTTCCTCCTCGTCGTATTCATCGTTGATTTCTCCGACGATTTCTTCGATGATGTCCTCCATGGTGACGAGTCCACTGGTGCCGCCGAACTCGTCGACGACGATGGCAATGTGCACTTTCTGTGCCTGGAAATCCCGGAGCAGGTCGTCGATCATCTTTGTCTCGGGGACGAAGGTGGCGGGGCGTACCAGCGTCTGCCAGCGGAAGGTGGCAGGCTTGCCCAGATGGGGCAACAGGTCTTTGATATAGAGGATGCCCGTGATGTGGTCCTCGTTGCCGGCATAGACGGGAATACGGCTGTAGTTGTTCTCGACGATGCTTTGCAGCACTTCGGGGAAAGGCGTCTTCACGTCGAGCGATACCATGTCGACGCGTGGTGTCATCACTTCGCGGGCCATCTCGCCGCCAAAGCGTATGATGCCTTTGAGCATCTGCTGTTCGTCGGCGATATCGGCTTGGTCTGTCAGTTCCAGTGCCTGTTCGAGGTCGTCGACGGAGAGCTGCTGCGGCTGTCGTTCCAGTCGCTGTGTGATGCGCTTACTCTGCAGCAACAGCGAACTGATGGGCCACCAGACTTTCATAAGCACTGTGTAGGCCGGCGCGCAGAAACGCGCCCAGCGGAGAGAGTGCTGTGCGGCCCCCACCTTAGGCATCACCTCGCCGAACAGCAGGAGCAGGAAGGTGAGCAGGATGGTCATGAAGAGGAACTCCAGCACGGCGTTCTTGCCAAAGTCGATGGTCTGGTGAAAGAAGAATGTGAGGAGCATGATGATGGCCACATTGACAAAGTTGTTGCTGCAGAGGATGGTGGCCAGCAGGCGTTCGGAGTCGCTCAGCAGGCGAAGAACGTGGCTGTCGTTGCTGGTTCGCTCTTCCTTGAGTTCGGCCATGTCGGCGGGCGAGAGCGAGAAAAAGGCAATCTCGCTGCCGCTGACGAATGCTGAACAGAGCAGCAACAGCAGAGCGAGCGAGAGTGCGATGTAGGCTCCAGTGGTAGGAGCGGCGACGGTGATACCGTCGAAGAGATGTGTCAGTTCAGATAGAAAATAGTCCATGACGATGGGTTAATCCCGCTGAGGTTGGGCCGCCTCTTCGTTCTGTCGGCTGCTGCCGAAGAACTTGAGTTGGTCGGCCCATATCTCTGTGACGTAGCGGGTGATGCCTTGCTTGTCCTCGTAGGAGCGGCTTTGAATTTTCCCCTCCACATAAATGAAGTCGCCCTTGTGCACGTATTTCTCCACGGTCTCGGCCAACTGGCGCCAGAAGATGATGTTGTGCCACTCGGTTCGTTCGGGCACCTGCGTTCCTCCGGGCAGGGTGTAGCCTCGTTCGCTGGTGGCCAGACGCACCTGAGCGACGGCCACGCCCTGGTCCACATAGCGCACGTCAGGGTCTTTCCCTACGTGGCCCAGCAGGATGACTTTGTTGATAGAAGGCATCTGAATAGGATATTTGAAATGTCAATAGGCAAAAAGGGGATAATCCTTCATGATGGCATTGACCTCAGCGCGCACAGCCGCGATGACTTGCTCGTCCTCGGGAGCATTGAGCACCCGCTCGATGAGTTCGGCAATCTTGACCATGAGGTCTTCCTTGGCACCGCGTGTCGTGATGGCAGGCGTGCCGAGGCGGATGCCGGACGTCTGGAATGCGGAGCGCGTGTCGAAGGGAACCATGTTTTTGTTGACCGTGATGTCGGCAGCGACGAGGGCATTCTCGGCCACCTTACCCGTCAGTTCGGGATATTTCGCGCGCAGGTCGACCAGCATGGAGTGGTTGTCTGTGCCGCCGCTGACGATGTGAAAACCGCGTTTGATAAGCTCGTCGGCCAGCTTGGCAGCGTTTTTCTTCACCTGTGTGGCCCACAGTTTGAACTCGGGCTGCAGGGCTTCGCCGAAGGCTACGGCCTTGGCTGCAATGACATGCTCCAGCGGACCTCCCTGGATGCCGGGGAAGACAGCGCTGTTGAGCAGGGCGGACATCATCTTCACTGCACCCTTCGGTGTCTTCTTGCCCCACGGATTCTCGAAGTCCTTGCCCATGAGGATGATACCTCCGCGAGGACCGCGCAGGGTCTTGTGTGTGGTGGAGGTGACGATGTGAGCATACTTCAACGGGTTGTCGAGCAGTCCGGCTGCGATGAGTCCGGCGGGATGGGCCATATCGACCATGAAGATAGCGCCCACCTTGTCGGCAATCTCGCGCATACGTTTGTAATCCCACTCGCGGCTATAGGCCGAGCCACCGCCGATGATCAGCTTGGGCTTGTGTTCGAGAGCCAGGCGCTCCATCTCGTCGTAGTCCACGCGGCCGGTCTCTTTGTTCAGGTTGTAGCCGATGGGATGATACAGGATGCCAGAGGTGTTGACGAGCGACCCGTGGCTGAGGTGGCCGCCGTGGTCGAGGTTCAGGCCCATGAAAGTGTCGCCGGGATTCAGCACGGCGAGGAAGACAGCGGCGTTGGCCTGCGCACCGGAGTGCGGCTGAACGTTTGCGTATTCTGCTCCGAAGAGCTCGCAGACGCGGTCGATGGCGAGCTGCTCCACTTGGTCGACGACCTGACAGCCGCCGTAATAGCGGTGGGCAGGATAGCCTTCTGCATATTTGTTGGTCAGCACGGAGCCCATGGCTTCCATGACCTGCGGGCTGACAAAGTTCTCTGATGCGATGAGCTCGATGCCGCGTTCCTGACGGGCGCGCTCCTTCTGGATGAGATCGAAGATGGTGGTGTCTCTGTTCATTGTCGGGTTCTTTGTTTATACGAGTTTTACTTGCTTGAGTTCCTGTTCGTGATTGCAGTAGTGGCAGCGCAGCGTGCCCGTCTGCTTGTCCACGATGTGGAAAAGGGTCTGCATGGGCTCGTTGTTGCAGATGCATTTAGGGTTGTTGCAGCGAACGATGCCGCGCAGCTCGTCGGGCGTCTCAACAGCTTTCTTCTCTACGACTTCGTAGTCGTGGATGATGTTCAGGATAACGTTGGGCGCCACGACACTCAGACGGCTGATTTCCTCGTCGGTGAAGAACTTTTCCGCCACTTTGATGATGCCTTTCGTTCCTACTTTCTCTGAAGGATAGTTGCATCCGATGGTGACAGGCGTACTGAGATTCTCCAGGCCGAGCAGCGTTGCCACCTGGTAAGTCTTTTCGGCGGGGATATGGTCGATGACGGTGCCGTCTTGGATGGCCGCCACGAGCAGTTCTTTGGATTTCATGCTTACGGTGTAGTCGGTTTATGAAATGATGGTGGAATCGTTCTTGACTTGCTCGAGTGTGATGCCCAGCGTATCGGTGATAAGCGCCTGGCGCACAAAGAGCCCGTTGCGTGCCTGTTGGAAATAGTATGCGTGCGGGTCGTCGTCGATGTCGTAAGCTATTTCGTTGACGCGCGGCAGGGGGTGCAGGATCCTCATGTTGTCCTTGGCCTTTTCCAGCATGGGAAGTGTCAGCAGGTAACGGTCTTTGACGCGTTCGTACTCCATGAGGTCGGTGAAGCGTTCCCGCTGGACGCGTGTCATATAAAGGATGTCGGCTCCTGCGATGACATCAGCGTCAAAATCCTGATGCTCCACATACCTGATGCCCATCTGAGAACAATATTGTTTGTAGCTGTCGGGCATCGCCAGCTCTTCGGGAGCGATGAAGTGGAAAGTGGGGGAGAAGTGGCGCATGGCCATGAGCAGGGAATGCACGGTACGGCCATATTTCAGGTCGCCGACCAGGAAAATGTTCAGGTTGTCCAGCGTGCCCTGTGTCTGACGGATGGTGTACAAGTCGAGCATCGTCTGTGAGGGATGCTGGTTGGCGCCGTCGCCCGCATTGATAATCGGTACCGGTGCGATCTCCGAGGCATAGCGTGCAGCTCCCTCTAAGTGATGGCGCATGACGATGACGTCGGCATAGTTGGACACCATCATTATCGTATCCTTGAGGGTCTCGCCTTTGGTGCCGCTGGTGACTTTAGGGTCGGCAAAGCCGATGACGCGTGCGCCGAGGCGGTTGGCTGCGGTCTCGAAACTCAGGCGTGTACGGGTGGAAGGCTCAAAGAAGAGCGTAGCGACCACGCGGCCTTGGAGAAGAAGACGGTTGGGGTGCTGCTCGAAAACTTCTGCCATCTGGAGAAGGTACTCGATTTTCTCGCGGGTAAGGTCTGCTATGGTGACGAGACTTCGGTTCATGAATGTCTATAGTTTTTAATATTTGCGGGCAAATATACACCAAAAGACTGAAATGACCATGAAGGAGGGGAGGGAAGATTGGAAAGATGGGCCCTTTTTGTAACTTTTACCACTTTGGGCAGTAAAGTTTGGGAGAAAAGATGTATATTTGTGCCCTCATTCCATCTTACGGATGCATCATGATGAAGAAAGTTGTCATAGCGCTCTGGGTTCTGCTTGTGCTGTTTTTCCTCGCAGTAGCAGTGGCTTTCTGGGCAGTCAATAAGGGCTATATCGGATATATGCCCGAGCTGAAGCAATTGGAGAATCCCGTGAATAAGTTTGCATCGCAGGTTATCTCTGCCGATGGCAAGCTGCTCGGCACATGGAGCTATCAGCGGGCCAATCGCATTTTCGTACCTTATCGTGACATCGCCCCCTCGACAATCGAAGCGCTGGTGGCGACGGAGGACGTTCGCTTTTATGACCATTCGGGAATTGACTTCCGGGCATTGCTGCGTGCCATTGTCAAGCGCGGAGTACTCCGTCAGAAGAATGCAGGTGGCGGCTCGACGATTACCCAACAGTTGGCCAAGCAACTCTATTCTGCCAAGGCTCAGACCACGGAAGAACGACTCATGCAGAAGCCTATTGAATGGGTGATTGCCATCCAGCTGGAACGTTATTATACAAAGGAAGAGATTCTTTCTATGTATCTTAATCACTTCGACTTCCTGCATAATGCTGTTGGCCTGAAGACCGCAGCCCGCACCTATTTCGGAAAAGAGCCCAAAGACCTGAGCATCAACGAAAGTGCGTTGCTGATAGGCCTGTGCAAGAATCCCTCTTATTTCAATCCTGTGCGTTTCCCTGAGCGTGCCCTTGCCCGCAGAAATACCGTACTCGGGCAGATGGTCAAGGCGGGTTATCTGGAGACGGCAGAGGCCGACAGCCTGGCGCAACTGCCGATAGTGTTAGATTTCCATCGCGTGGATCACAAGGAAGGTGAAGGCCCCTATCTGCGCGAATACTTGCGTGCTGTGCTGATGGCGCGGAAGCCTGAACGCAAAGACTACGCTTCGTGGCAGTATCAGAAATTCTACGAGGATAGTGTGGCCTGGGAGAATGACCCCCTTTATGGCTGGTGTAACAAGAATAGGAAGAAAGACGGTACACCTTATAATATATATACAGATGGCCTGAAAATATACACGACGGTAGACAGTCGGATGCAGCGCTACGCTGAAGAAGCGATGCGCGAACACGTGTCGGGCTATCTGCAGCCCGCCTTTGAAAAGGAGCGGAAGGGAAAGCCCGGTGCTCCCTATGCTTCCGGAATCCCGATGGAAAAGGTGCGCGCGAATCTTGCCCGTGCCAAACGTCAGAGCGAACGTTATGTGACGATGAAGGCCTCGGGAGCGACGGAAGAAGAGATAGAGAAAGCTTTTCAGACACCCGTGGAGATGACGGTCTATGGCATTAAGCATGAGATCGACACCGTGATGACGCCGATGGACAGTATCCGTTATTATAAGAGCTTCTTGCGTTCGGGGTTTGTCTGCATGGATGTCCATACTGGTGCCGTTAAGGCTTATGTCGGAGGCTTGGACTTCCGCCACTTCCAGTATGATATGGCTGGCGTCGGCCGCCGTCAGGTAGGCTCGACCATCAAACCTTATCTCTATTCCTTGGCCATGGAGAATGGGTGGAATCCTTGCGACCTCGTTCCAAACGTGCAACAGACCTATCATGTTGGTGACAAGACGTGGACACCTCGCAACGGCAGCCGTGCGCGTTATGGTGAGATGGTGACCCTGAAATGGGGCCTGGCTCAGTCGAACAACTGGATTTCAGCTTATCTGATGAGCCATTTGAATCCTTCGGCTTTTGTGCGCCTGCTACACGAATATGGAATCATGAATCAGGATATTCATCCATCAATGTCACTCTGTCTTGGCCCGTGCGACATCTCGGTTATCGAGATGGTTTCGGCCTATACCGCATTCCCCAATCGTGGTATTCGCTCTGCACCTCTATTCGTGAGCCGCATCGAAGATAATGCAGGTAACATCGTCGGAGAGTTCTCGGCGCAGGTGAATGAGGTGATAAGCGAAGAGAGCGCTCTTAAGATGATTGTCCTGATGCGCGGTGTCATTGACGGCGGTACGGGTTCGCGCATGCGCTTCCGCTACAACATTACGGCGCCGATGGGTGGCAAGACAGGTACGACAAACGATAATTCCGACGGATGGTTCGTAGGCTATACGCCTCGGCTGGCCTTTGGCGCATGGGTCGGTGGCGATGAGCGCGACGCCCACTTTAACAGCATGACCTATGGGCAGGGCGCATCGGCCTCGCTGCCTATATGTGCAGGCTTCCTCAAGCGTGTCTATGGCGATGCCTCTTTAGGCTATAGTCAAACAGAGCAATTTGATATGCCTGCAGGCTTTGACCCCTGTGCGAGTGCGACTTTGGATGCCGACGCAGAAGAGATTGACGAGTCAATAGGTCTCGACGATCTCTTTACCACCGACGAATAGCTGAAAGAAGGAGGAGAAAAAGAATGCGTAGTGCGATGCTGATATCATTCGATGCCCAACTCGCGGCGAGCCTCACGGATATGTGGGAACTCCCAGTCTGTGGGCTTAAGCACTTCGCCGTCGAGCACCAGCAAATCCAAGTCCAGACGTACCACACCGCGGCGCGTGTCGGCTTCGTTGCGCCCCAGTTGCCGTTCGATGCTTTTCAGCAAGGGCTTAGCCAAAGGGGTAGGCACCGTAGTCTTGATGACCGCCAGCTGGTTGGTAAAAGGCCGCTCGGAAGCAAAATTGATAGGTTCCGTCTGTACAATCGTACTGTAGCGTGCTTCGCCACGGAATGCTTCAGCAAGGCGACGCTTAGTCCAAGCCATCACTTGCTCAGCCGTTGCAAGGTTCGTACCAATGCTAATATAAAGGACATGTGTATTCATTCCGACCGCGAAGGTACACATTTTTCTTGATAAGACAATCATTTCAAGCTTTTTTTTCATAAACTTTATGACTTACATAGGAATCATACCCGCACGCTATGGCTCAACGCGCTTCCCAGGCAAACCTCTGGCGATGTTGGGCGGACGTACTGTTATAGAAAGAGTTTACAGACAGGTGGAAGGCGTCTTGGACGAAGCTCTTGTTGCCACGGACGATCCTCGAATCTTCGAGGCGGTGGAGAGTTTCGGGGGAAAGGCTGTCATGACCAGCGTCCATCACAAAAGTGGGACCGACCGCGTCCAGGAAGCCTATGAACGCTTCGGATGTGACTTTGATGTCATTGTGAATATTCAGGGCGACGAGCCGTTTATCCAGGCTCAACAATTGCACGTCATCCAGCAATGCTTTGAAGATAAGGATACGCAGATAGCGACGCTCGTCAAACCTTTTACGCCACAAGATGGTCTGGAGGCATTGGAGAATCCTAATTCGCCTAAGGTCGTTTTGGATGATCGCCATCGAGCACTCTATTTCAGTAGGAGCGTGATTCCCTTTATCCGTGGCCTTGAACGTAGCCAGTGGCTTTCCACACAGACGTTTTATAAGCACATAGGGCTCTATGCCTATCGCCCTGATGTGCTTCGTGAAATCACAGCCTTGCCTCAGTCGCCTCTTGAGATGGCAGAGAGTTTGGAACAACTTCGATGGCTACAGGCGGGCTATGTCATTCAAGTGGGCATCTCGCAAGTGGAGACAATCGGTATCGACACACCGGAGGACCTGGCACGTGCCGAGGCATTCCTGGCCGCACAAGGATTAGACCTTTAATATTCAAGAGAAACTATGCCAGGACCAAAGAATCGCACCAACCGTTCGTCTGCAGCAGCTGTCGAGGATGCTTATGGGCGTCTGCAACCGCAGAGCCTCGACATGGAAAAGGCAGTCTTGGGAGCGATGCTCATTGAGCAGGATGCTTATTCGCAAGTGAGCGAATTGCTGCGCCCTGAGAGCTTCTATGATCATCGCCACCAGCTCATCTTTGATGCCATCCGTTCGCTGTCGGCGCAAAATCGTCCGCTTGATATTCTCACTGTGCGTGAGTACCTCGACTCGCAGGGCAATCTTGAAGAGGCGGGCGGACCCGTCTATCTGGTTCAGTTGTCTGCAGGTGTCACGTCATCGGCGCATATAGACTACCATGCACGTGTCATAGCTCAGAAAGCCATTGCACGCGAGCTTATACAGTTTGCTAGTCAGATTGAAGAGATGGCTTTTGACGCGACGAATGATGTGGACGACCTTATGCAGGAAGCTGAAGGACGTCTCTTCGCCATCTCGCAACAAAACTTAAAGAAAGATTACACGCAGATCAACCCGGTCATTCGTGAAGCGATGGATCTGCTGTCGAAGGCGGCAGCGCGACGGGATGGTCTTTCAGGCTTGAGCAGTGGCTTCCCTCACATTGATAAGCTAACCAGCGGTTGGCAGAACTCGGACCTGATAATTATTGCAGCCCGCCCTGCCATGGGTAAGACCGCCTTCGTGCTTTCCATGGCCAAGAAAATCGCTGTGGACATGCGTGTGCCATGTGCCATGTTCTCATTGGAAATGAGCAACGTGCAACTCGTCAATCGTCTTATTGTCAATACGTGTGAGATCACTGGCGAGAAGATTCGTAACGGACAGCTCGAAAGTTATGAGTGGGGACAGTTGGACAGTCGTATCCGGCAGCTCTATGATGCCCCTTTTTATATAGACGACACGCCTTCGTTGTCGGTCTTTGAGCTTCGGACGAAAGCTCGTAGGCTCGTGCGTGAGCATGGTATCAAGCTTATCATGATCGACTATCTTCAGCTGATGAATGCTTCGGGAATGAAATTCGGGTCAAGACAAGAAGAGGTTTCAAATATCAGCCGTTCACTGAAAGGCTTGGCGAAGGAATTGAACATCCCAATTATCGCACTTTCACAGCTCAACCGTAGTGTGGAAAAACGCGATGCCAGCACAGAAGGCTCGGATGCCAAGCGTCCGCAACTCTCAGACTTGCGTGAATCTGGTGCTATTGAGCAGGATGCGGACATGGTATGCTTTATTCATAGGCCTGAATACTATAAGATATTTCAGGATGAGAAGGGACGTAATATGAAAGGAATGGCTGAGTTTATCATTGCGAAACATCGTAATGGTGCCGTAGATACGGTGGTTCTAAAGTTCCGCCATGAATATGCACGCTTCTCCGATCCTGACGATGACGCCTATATGCCTATGCCGGGAGAGAGCATGGTCTATGGATCTAGTATCAATAATAATGATGCGCCCGATGCCCCTCCTGTCCCAAATTCAGAGACTGATGCCATTCGTCCTCCCTTACCGGCAGCTTCAGATGCTGATTCGCCATTTGGTCCTCCTCAGCCTGTAGATAAGATGCCCTTTTAGGGCTTGGCTTTCTTCCCTTTCGGGTTCTCGGGCAAAAAAGTTCACTTATTCCTGCGCAGATACACACTTTTTTTGTACCTTTGCGCGCAAATTATGAAATAACGTATTATTCAAGATGAATATTTCCTATAAATGGCTTCGTGAGTACGTCGATACAGACTTGACGGCTCAGCAGGTGGCAGATGCGCTTACTTCTGCAGGTCTGGAAGTAGACGGCGTGGAAGAAGTGCAGACTATCAAGGGAGGTCTTGAGGGGCTTGTCGTCGGGCATGTCTTGACGTGTGAACCCCATCCCAATAGTGATCACATGCATGTTTGCACCGTCGATGTCGGGCAGCCGGAAATCCAGCAGATTGTTTGTGGCGCACCGAATGTGGCTGCAGGGCAAAAGGTTATTGTGGCGACGCTCGGCACAAAGCTGTACGATGGCGACAAGGAATTTGTCATAAAGCGCTCCAAGCTTCGTGGCATAGAGTCTAATGGCATGATTTGTGCTGAAGACGAGATTGGCATAGGTACCAGTCACGAAGGTATCATAGTCTTGCCGGAGGACACCCCTGTCGGTATGCCGGCTGCTTCCTATTATGGCGTGGAGAGTGATTACGTGATAGAGGTTGACATCACCGCCAACCGTGCAGATGCTTGTTCCCACTATGGCGTCGCCCGCGACCTTTACGCTTGGCTCGTACAAAATGGGTACAAGACAGCGCTTCATCGCCCGTCTGTAGAGAACTTCCGTGTGGACAACCATGACCTGGAGATTCCTATTCGTGTCGAGAATGCAGAGGCTTGCCCGCGCTATGCCGCTGTCACCGTTACGGGTTGTGATGTGAAGGAGAGCCCGCAGTGGCTGAAGGATCATTTGACAGCCATCGGTCTTCGTCCCATCAATAATATCGTTGACATCACGAACTATATCATGATGGCTTTCGGACAGCCGTTGCACTGTTTTGATGCTGATATGATCACGGGCCAGCAGGTTGTCGTGAAAACGATGCCCGAGGGAACTCCCTTCCAGACGCTGGATGGCGTGGACCGTAAACTGTCTGACCGTGATCTGATGATTTGCAATGCACAGGAACCGATGTGTATTGGCGGCGTCTATGGCGGTAAGGGTAGTGGAACCTATGAGACCACACGCAATGTGCTTCTTGAGAGTGCCTACTTCAATCCTACATGGATCCGGAAAAGCGCTCGCCGTCATGGCTTGCAGACCGATGCTTCGTTCCGCTTTGAGCGCGGCATAGACCCTAATGGACAGATTTATGCGCTCAAACTTGCTGCCATGATGTGCCAGGAACTGGCCGGCGGTAAGGTGAGCATGGACATCGTCGATGTCTATCCTCAGCCCTTGCAGGATTTCCCCGTAGAACTTCGATATGATTATGTGGACGGCCTGATTGGTCAGCATCTTGAAGCTGAGACAATCAAGCGTATCGTGACTTCTCTTGAGATGAAGATAGAGGAAGAGACGCCTGAAGGGTTGAAGCTTCTCGTGCCCGCCTACCGTGTGGATGTGCAGCGTCCTTGCGACGTCGTCGAAGATATCCTTCGTATCTACGGCTACAATAATGTTGAGATCCCGACAAGCATCAATTCTGCACTCGCAGTGAAGGGTGAGCCTGATAAGAGCTACAAGCTGCAGAACCTTGTCAGTGAACAGTTGGTAGGTGCAGGCTTCAATGAGATCCTGAATAATTCGCTGCAGCGTGGAGCCTACTATGATCACCTCGAGAGCTACCATGCCGAGAATTGCGTGCATCTGTTGAATCCGCTCTCACAGGATCTCAATGTGATGCGTCAGACGCTCCTCTTTGGTGGCCTCGAAAGCATCAGCCGAAATGTCAACCGACGTCGCCCCAACCTTCAGCTCTTCGAGTTTGGTAATTGCTATTATTTCCACGCAGAGCGCAAATGCCCGGAAATCATTCCTGGTGTCAGCTCGAGTCGTGACCCCGAAGTCATCAAGCATGTCCTTGATGCCTATAGTGAAGATTATCATCTCGGGCTGTGGCTCACCGGTCAGCGTGTAAGCGGTTCGTGGGCTCATCCCGATGAGGATCAGTCTTTCTATGTGCTCAAAGCGCATGTTGTGAACATCCTCCGACGTCTGGGCGTACCCTTCGGTGCACTTGTCTTCAAGGATGGAAACTCAGATCTCTATGCCAAGAGCCTGCGTGTAGAGAATCGCGGTGGAAAATTGATTGCTGAGATGGGTATTGTCAGCAAGCGCATTCAGGCACAGTTCGATATACCTACGGATGTTTACTTTGCAGACATCTCATGGCAGCAGGTCATGAAACTCATCCGCAAGGAGAAGGTCAGCTACTACGACTTGCCAAAATATCCCGAGGTCAGCCGCGACTTAGCCTTGCTGGTGGATAAGAGCGTAGAGTTCGGGCAGATTGAGGCCATCGCCTATCAGAGCGAGAAGAAGTTGCTGCGTGAGGTACGTCTCTTTGATGTCTACGAAGGCAAAAACCTTCCCGCAGGTAAGAAGAGCTATGCGGTTAATTTCCGCCTTCTTGACGAGACGAAGACTCTTAATGACAAGGCCATTGATGCCATCATGCAGAAGATTATTCAGAACATCACCAAGCAGCTCGGTGCCGAATTGCGATAAAGATAATATAAATGAAATTTAATCATAAAACTCTATAATATGGGAAGAGCATTTGAATACAGAAAGGCAGCCAAACTGAAGCGTTGGGGCCACATGGCTAAAACGTTCACTAAATTAGGTAAACAGATTGCTATCGCCGTCAAGGCTGGTGGACCTGACCCTGACATGAACCCCACACTGCGTGGTATCATCGCTACGTGCAAGCGTGAGAACATGCCTAAGGACAATATCGACCGCGCTATCAAGAACGCGATGGGTAAGGATCAGAGTGATTACAAAGGCATGACTTATGAGGGCTATGGCCCCCACGGAGTCGCTATTTTCGTTGACACACTGACAGATAACCCCACGCGTACGGTAGCAGATGTCCGTTCCGTCTTCAACAAGTTCGGAGGTAACCTTGGTACCATGGGTTCTCTGGCTTTCCTCTTTGACCACAAGTGTGTCTTCACTTTCAAGAAGAAGGACGGCGTGGACATGGATGAACTTATTCTTGATCTCATCGATTATGGCGTTGAGGATGAGTACGATGAGGACGAGGAAGAGGGCACACTCACCATCTACGGTGATCCCAAGAGCTACGGAGCCATTCAGAAGCACTTGGAAGAGAGTGGCTTTGAAGATGTCGGTGGCGAGTTTACCTATATCCCCAATGACTTGAAGGATGTAACGGCAGAACAGCGTGAAAGCATCAATAAGATGGTGGAGCGCCTCGAAGAATTTGATGACGTGCAGACTGTCTACACGAATATGAAGCCGGAAGAATTATAGTATCTTTTTATATAATCAATGCAGCCGCTCGTCTTTCTGGGATGAGCGGCTGCTTCTTTTATGCATCCCCAATCGGTTCATTAGACCCTAAGCATATAGCCTGGCCTTGTCTCCGCCAGCATGGACGTTGTGATAACGCCCGCACATGGACTGCACTCACTGCTTTTCTGACGATTTTGGAGTAAGTGTTACTTTTCTCTACAAACGATTGTTTGACAACTTGTTAAGTAAAGTGGCACTTTGTTTGAAAGCATCACCGCCTTTTTTCTTAAAGACTTTTGTCGATGTTCGCCTTGATTTTTGCGCATTTCTGCCTTGATTTTTGCACAAATCTTAAGGCACTTTTATCGAAAACTCTTGGCACTTTTGCACAAATCTCAAGACACTTTTACCGAACACCCCTGGCACTTTCATTCCAAGCTGCAGACGGTGGCGGCAAAGACTCTAAGAGCTTGCAGCAAAAACAAAGTCGTTCTGCCCGGATAGATTACCGGTGATACCCGGTGGCACTCGGTGACACTTCAGAAAAAGTGTCACTCTGCTGAACGATTTTATATATAATCGTTTACAGCGGAAAGTGACACTTTTGCAAAATATATGAAAATCAGATGATGAACAGGCCGTGTTCGCAAGGAACATTCACCCCGAGCTCTCGAATGACGGGTTCGGGCTTATAAGGTCTCACATTCTGCCAGCCAGGCATCGCGACAGGCGTCGCTGGGCATTCTCCAGTCACCTCTTGGTGAGAGACCTATGCTGCCTACCTTCGGGCCGTCGGGCATACATGAGCGCTTAAACTGCTGGCCAAAGAAGCGACGGTAGAAGTTTGTCAGCCAATGTTTCAAAACATCCGTCGTGTACTCGTTGCTGAAGGCATGTTGAGCAAGGAAAAAAATCTTGCTCGGGCGGAAGCCCCAGCGCAGGGTGTAATAAAGGAAGAAATCGTGCAATTCGTAGGGACCTACCAAGTCTTCTGTCCGCTGACTGATCTCTCCCTTATCGTCGGCCGGAATGAGTTCCGGGCTAATGGGTGTTGCCAAGATATCAAGAAGAATGTCGGCAACACGCTTGTTCGATGCCGTGTTTTCAGTACCTTTCTTCTCTTGCTCCGCAATCCAGCGTACCAGATGGCGTACCAGCGTTTTAGGCACACCAGCGTTGACCGAATACATGGACATGTGGTCACCATTGTACGTGCACCATCCCAATGCCAGCTCGGAGAGATCACCGGTACCCACCACCATGCCATTGCTTTGGTTGGCGATGTCCATGAGTATCTGTGTGCGTTCGCGGGCTTGAGCATTTTCATAGGTGGTATCGTGCACAGAGGCATCGTGGCCGATATCCTTGAAATGTTGCAGCACAGCTTTTGTGATATCAATCTCCCTGGATGATACGCCGAGTTCTTTCATCAGCCCTAATGCGTTGGTATGCGTGCGATCTGTTGTTCCAAAGCCAGGCATTGTAATGCCGATGATACCTCGACGTGACAAACCAAGCAGGTCAAAGGCGCGCGCCGTCACCAGGAGAGCCAGTGTTGAATCCAAACCGCCAGAGATGCCGATGACTGCCGTCTGAACGCCGGTATGATGCAGTCTTTGGGCCAAGCCTTCAGACTGAATGGCCAGGATTTCAGCACATCGCTCATCCAACGCAGATTCAGCGGGCACGAATGGGGTGGGGGAGAACTGGCGTGTAAACGTGAAATCGCGTCCTGTCAGGAGAGCTGTATCTACGGTTTGTATGGCACCACCCTCATGATGGAAGGCCTGTGCGGAAGAAAAAGTCGAGCGCGTACGACGTTCAGTACGAAGAAGTTCCACGTCGATTTCCCCTTCTACGAGTTGACTGCTCAGATGGTGAACCTCGCCTGTTGCCAAGAGCTTTCCATTCTCTACGATAAAGGCTTTCCCGGAGAAAACGACATCTGTCGTACTTTCACCAAAGCCTGCAGCACTGTAGACGTAACCGCAGGTGCATCGTGCACTTTGATGGCAGACGAGACTTTGCAGGTATGCAGCCTTCCCCGCAGCGTCACTGCTTGCACTCAGGTTGAGGATGAGCTCGGCACCCGCTAATGTCAGTTGTGAACTGGGAGGAATGGGCGACCAGAGATCTTCGCATAACTCAATTCCGAAGGTACAAGAAGGTGTGTGGAACAACGTCCGTACATTGATAGACACTTGTTGGCCGCAAAGCCATACTGACGCCTGGACCGGAAGGGTGGCACCGCTCGTGAACCAACGTCGTTCGTAAAACTCATGGTAGCACGGAAGGTATGTCTTGGGAACAAGACCTAAGATCTTGCCCTTCTGCACCACGGCAGCGCAGTTCAACAGCGAACCGTTATAAGCTACAGGAAGTCCAACGACGGAGATGATGTCCAGAGAGCGCGAGAAGTTCAGCAGATGAATCAGGGCTACTTCTGCCTCATCGATCAGAAGCTGTTGCCCGAAGAGGTCGCCACAAGTGTATCCCGTCAGGCATAGTTCCGGAAAGACAATAACTTCAACGCCGTGACCTTCGGCCTGAATGACGAGGCTTTCTATCGCCTGAACATTACGGCGAGGGTCGCCCACATAGACTTCGGGAACACCGCTCGCCACCTTTACAAATCCATATTTCATACGTGTAGCTATGCTTTGTTATGCGGTGCAAAGGTACATACTTTCCGTCAAATCTCGCCTTTTTTTTACTTTTTTCTCGCATTTACTTGCGTAAACGCTGATTTCTTCGTTACTTTGTACCTGTGGAAAGAAACTTTGCCTACACGCGCACGCGTGTACCTATTTAATAAATATATCAACCTTTAACCATTAAACATTTTGAAACGATGACTAAGAAGTTTGTTTGCACCGTATGTGGTTATATCCATGAAGGTCCCGAACCCCCAGAGCGTTGTCCTCAGTGCAAGGCACCTGCCAGCAAGTTCAAGGAACTGAAAGAGGACGAAGGGCTAAGCTATGTAACAGAGCACGTCGTAGGTGTTGCTAAAGATGTTGATCCTGAAATCCTTGCAGGTCTGCGTTCCAATTTTGAGGGTGAATGCTCAGAGGTCGGAATGTATCTTGCCATGGGACGTCAGGCAGACCGCGAGGGCTACCCTGAGATTGCAGAAGCTTTCCGCCGTTATGCTTTTGAAGAGGCCGATCATGCCAGCCGTTTTGCTGAATTGCTGGGTGAGTGTGTCTGGGATACAAAGACCAATCTTAAAAAGCGTATGGAAGCCGAGTGCGGAGCTTGCGCCGGCAAAATGGCAATCGCCAAGAAAGCCAAAGCGCTCGATCTCGATGCTATTCACGACACGGTTCATGAGATGGCTAAGGATGAGGCCCGCCATGGCCGGGGCTTTGAAGGTCTCTACAAACGTTATTTCGGATAAAGAGCGATGATGCTAATATCATCTTAAGTGATTACATAGGGCGGTATCGAGCGTTTTTGCGCTCGATACCGCTTTACAAATCCGTCCCTGCTTATTGTCCATGGAGGCGGTCTTTCTCCTCGTCAGAATATCTTATGCGGTATTAGATAGTCATCGGAAAATCTGTTCTCTGTTTATGCTACAAGTTACTTAAATATCCTTTAGTAATTCTTTCGGAACAAGCAAATAAAATTGCGAAAAAGTATAACGAAGATGCGCATTAAGAATATTTAACATGAGAATACCTATGAAATCACCGTTTAATGACTACCTTTGCGCGTCTTAATGGACTAATAGACACATTTAAGGGCTCGTTCCCCGATGGCGGACAGCCGCTGCTGAGGATTCATACTAGTCTTCACCCATGCGACTCAAAGCCAAGTGTTATAGAAGTGAATAGATAAGTTGTAAACCTCGTTACAGATTGATAACCTTTGGTTTAAGTCTATAATGGGGGTTCCGTTGGAATGCTTCTGACGCATTTATAACCCTTCCCAAGTTTGCCAACAGAAGATCAAAACCGCCATTGGTTCGTCATGCGCTCATTGACCAATGAGCTCAAGATGGAAGCTATACTCCAGGCCAATAAATTCGAATGTTTTCTTCCTAAAAGGATAAGAACCAGAAAAATACGCGAGAAGACTCGCGTTGAAGTTGTGCCTGCTGTCAGCGTGTACCTTTTCGTACATTCTGACTATGCATCTCTTTATTCTTTCAAACAGCAGACGCCTGGTTTGCTCTTCACCAAAGTCCTTAAGTCCTCAGATTCCCACAGCACAATGAAAGTGGCTGACAAGGAGATGGAAGACTTTATTCGCGTGGCAACGCAAAAAGAACAAGAGTCTCGTCTGTTTCGGCCAGATGAGGTCGAATTGTCAAGAGGGCAGCGAATCCGGATTCATGGTGGCCCACTTTCAGGCGTGGAAGGCGAACTTGTCAAGGTCAAGGGCTTGAGAGATAAACGATTGGTGATCTCTATCCCGGGAATTATCTCTGTGATGACCCTTGTGGACCGTAACCTCATTCAACTCATTAAATAGAAGCGTATGAAAGGTATTGTTCTGGCTGGAGGCAGTGGTACACGCCTCTACCCAATCACCAAAGGAGTGAGTAAGCAGTTGCTTCCCATTTATGATAAGCCGATGGTTTATTATCCCATCTCTGTTTTGATGCTTGCCGGAATCCGTGACATCCTTATCATATCTACGCCTCAAGATCTTCCAGGGTTTCGCCGCCTCTTAGGCGATGGGTCAGACTATGGCGTTCACTTTGAGTATGCCGAACAGCCTTCACCCGATGGGCTTGCACAAGCTTTTATCATAGGTGAAAAGTTCATCGGAGACGATGCAGCATGCTTGGTTCTTGGCGACAATATTTTCCATGGCTCCGGTTTCACCGGGATGCTGAAGAAGGCTGTGCAGGATGCTGAGCAGAACCAAAAGGCTACTGTCTTTGGCTATTGGGTCAATGACCCTGAACGTTATGGCGTTGCCGAGTTCGATCGCGAAGGCAACTGTCTCAGTATAGAAGAAAAGCCAGAAAAACCCAAGAGTAATTATGCTGTTGTGGGCTTGTACTTCTATCCCAATAAGGTCGTTTCTGTAGCAAAGAGCATCAAGCCGTCTGCCCGTGGTGAACTGGAAATAACCACGGTCAATCAGCGCTTCCTCTCTGATGGCGAACTCAAGATACAACTCTTAGGACGAGGTTTTGCATGGCTTGATACAGGTACCCATGACTCGCTCTCGGAAGCATCCACCTTTGTCGAGGTTATTGAAAAACGTCAAGGTCTGAAAATCGCGTGTCTGGAAGGCATCGCCTACCGCCGCGGTTGGATCTCCGAAGAACGGATGCGTCAGTTGGCTCAGCCAATGATTAAAAACCAGTATGGCCAGTATCTTCTCAAGGTTATTGAGGAGATGAAAGAAGACGTGACCTCAACCTCTCTCTTTAACCGTTAATCTCTTTTCCTTTATGAATATTCTTATCACTGGTGGGGCTGGCTTCATTGGTAGTCATGTTGTTCGCCTTTTCGTTAATAAATTTCCAGATTATCATATAGTGAACCTCGATAAACTCACCTATGCTGGCAATCTTGCTAACTTAAGTGACATCGAGGACCGACCCAACTATACCTTTGTCCGTGCTGATATCTGCGATTTCGAGACAGTTCAGTCCGTTCTCTCTCAGCACCATATCAATGGTATCATTCACTTGGCAGCAGAGAGCCATGTGGATCGTAGCATTAAGGATCCTTTTACTTTTGCCCGTACCAACGTGATGGGTACTCTCTCCTTGCTTCAGGCGGCTAAACTATATTGGGAAAGTCTGCCCGAGAAGTTCCAGGGGAAGCGCTTTTACCATATCTCCACAGACGAGGTATATGGAGCTCTTGAGATGACAAACCCCGAGGGCATTCCTGCTCCTTTCACGACCAAGGCATCTGCAGATTCCCACCCGGCTTATGGCGATGCCTTCTTTACAGAGGACCTGAAGTACCAGCCGCATAGCCCTTATAGTGCTTCAAAAGCCAGCAGCGACCATTTCGTTCGTGCTTTCCATGACACTTATGGACTGCCTACCATCGTCACTAACTGCTCCAATAACTATGGCCCTTATCAGTTCCCCGAGAAACTGATTCCGCTCTTCATCAATAACATACGCCATCGTAAGCCTCTTCCTGTGTATGGTAAGGGTGAGAACGTACGTGACTGGCTATATGTTGAAGATCATGCTCGTGCTATCGATCTTATCTTCCATGAAGGTAAGGTCGCAGAGACCTACAACATTGGTGGCTTCAATGAGTGGAAGAACATCGATATCATCAAAGTCCTCATTAAGACAGTCGATCGCATTCTAGGTCGGCCAGAAGGTGCTGATATGGACCTTATCACTTACGTTACAGACCGCGCAGGGCATGACCTGCGTTATGCCATTGACAGTCGTAAGTTGCAGCGTGAATTAGGTTGGGAGCCTTCTCTGCAGTTTGAAGAGGGTATTGAGAAAACCGTCCGTTGGTATCTTGATAATCAAGCTTGGATGGACAATGTCACTTCTGGCGATTATCAGCGTTACTACGATGATATGTATAAGAATCGTTAACCTCTTGCCGTGCCTTTCTTCTGCTAGTCCACGCTTTCTGTTTTTCGTATAAATCATGAATATCCTTGTCACAGGTGCAAACGGACAACTTGGTAATGAGCTGCGTCTCCTCGCCGCTGCGTCAACGTTGCCTGTGTGTCTTCAGAATGGTGGATCTCGGTTTTTCTTTGCTGACGTCACAGAGGCGTCAGAAGAAAGCCTAAGTACTCTTCGACGTTTGGCTACGTCCGTCGTCGACACTTCTACCTGCCATCTGGATATTACTGATCTTGAAGCCGTTCGTGCTTTTGTACAAAAAGAGAAGATTGATATCATCATCAATTGTGCTGCTTATACGAATGTCGATGCCGCAGAAGGCGATTCAGAGCGAGCAGAGTTGCTAAATGCCAAGGCGCCTGCTAACCTGGCCCTTGTCATGAAAGAGGTTGGAGGTCTTCTGGTTCATATTTCAACAGACTATGTCTTCGGTGGAGATCCATACAATACTCCTTGTCGTGAGGAACAGACAGGAACACCTACGGGTGTTTACGGTCTGACCAAGCTCCATGGTGAGCAGGCAATTCAAAATATAGGATGTCAGTATATCATCCTACGTACAGCCTGGCTGTATAGCGAGTTTGGACGTAATTTCCTGCGTACGATGCTCGCTCTCACAGCAAGCAAGCCTTCTCTTAGCGTCGTTTTCGACCAGACGGGCACACCAACTTATGCGCGTGACTTAGCATCTGCTATCCTTGCTATTATTGCTGATTATATGAATACCGTGCCATCGATGTCCTCTAAAGGTTCAAGTGAATGGCCCTACGGTGGTATCTATCATTATAGTAATGAGGGAGTCTGTTCATGGTATGATTTTACGAAAGTCATTGCTCAGCAGTCAGGTCACCTCTCTTGTGACATACAACCATGCCACAGCGACGAGTTTCCAAGTCCTGTGAAACGTCCGGCATATTCGGTTCTTGATAAGACAAAGATTAAGCAGACATTCCATCTTAGCATCCCTTACTGGACGGATAGTCTTTATCATTGTATAGCAAATATCCTAAGACATTAATATACTTAATTCCAAGTGGATAATTGTTTCTACTTAAAGATTTCATGCAATTCCTTTCTACCGCTATTTCTGGCGTTTATATCATTGAACCTCGCATCTTTCAAGACGCTCGTGGCTATTTCTTTGAGAGCTTTTCTCAGCGTGACTTCGAAGCTCAATTAGGCCCCGTTCACTTTGTACAGGACAACGAGTCCATGTCCACTCGAGGTGTCATTCGTGGTCTTCATTTTCAACGGCCGCCCTATGCGCAGTCCAAACTTGTACGCTGCGTCGTCGGTTCCGTCCTCGATGTTGCTGTAGATCTTCGTAAGAGCAGTCCCACATATGGCCAGCATGTTGCAGTAGAATTATCGGCAGAAAACCATCTTCAGCTCTTTATTCCAAAAGGGTTTGCTCACGGCTTTGCTGCTCTTTCTGAAAAAGTCGTCATGCAGTATAAATGCGATGAGTTTTATCATCCTGAAGCAGATGGTGGCATCAGTATCCTTGATGACTCTTTAGGCATTGATTGGCGCATCCCCACAGATGAAGCAATTCGTTCGGAGAAAGATATACATTTACCTCTGTTGGCAAACATCGTATCTCCTTTTGATTAGTTTCAGTTTACCTATCAGTATAAAAGTTAAAACATAGAATAATATTTGTCGAGAATAATATGAATCTTAAGAAACTGTTTTCCCTGAAAGCGTTGTATCAGGCAGCGTTTGTGGTCCTTCTGACAATGGCGCCTACTTCTGTTATGGCTCAGGCTGGTTTACCTGATGATCAGGTGGTAGAGCTTATTACGAATGAAATGAAGGCTGGGCGCACACAGTCGCAGATTGTTTCCACGCTGATTCAGCGTGGTGTGAGAGTAGATCAATTACGTCGTATACGTCAGCAGTATGGTGGCCAGCTGAGCAAGCGTGGCCTTTCTGGCGCTGCCGATGCAGCTCTCTCCTCAGCAGGTAGCCGCATGAGGACAGAACAGCCGGAACAGGAACTCAACGCAGGTATGGTGGCACCGTCGGGCGATATTCCCAAAGATATAACAGCCGTTGAAGATATCATGTCGGGCGAGCTCAATTCCTTGCAGGGAACGGGGGCTGTTGATGGCGGCGTGAAAGTCTTCGGCCGGGATATCTTTAACAAAAAAGCTCTTACTTTCGAACCCAACATGAACTTGCCTACGCCGCAGGATTATGTACTCGGTCCTGGTGACAAGGTCGTTGTCGACATCTACGGCGGATCGCAGAAATCACTGCAGCTTACGATCTCTCCAGACGGTGATATCATCATTCCGGGGTATGGCCCGATGGCCATGGCAGGCCTCACGGTAGATGCAGCGCAGGCACGTCTGCGCAGCAAATTAGGGACACGCTATACCAGTTCCCAAATCAAAATGACCCTTGGGCAGATACGTACCATTATGGTTAATGTCATGGGTGAAGTGAAAACGCCTGGTACTTATCGTCTTTCGGCCTTTGCTTCAGTTTTCCATGCCTTATACATGGCTGGTGGCATTAACTCCTTGGGTACACTCAGAAATATTCGCGTTATTCGTGGAGGCAGGACTATCACGGTTGTTGACATATATGAATACATTCTCAAAGGGCGTCTTGCCGGTGACATACGTTTGAACGAGGGCGATGTCATTCAGGTCGGTACTTATGATTGTCTTGTAGAGGTGTCAGGCAATGTCAGACGTCCTATGTATTATGAGATGCGCAAGTCGGAGAGCGTTGCAACCGTTCTTGAATTTGCCGGAGGTTTTACGGGCGATGCTTATAAGAAGTCTGTACGTCTTCTGCGTAAGGCTGGCGAGCGGAGTTCTGTCTTCACCATCGGTGAGTTTGAACAAGCATCATTCACTCTTGAGGATGGTGACCATATCACTGTAGATCCCAACATTGACAGATACGAAAACATGGTGGAAGTGAAGGGAGCTGTTTTCCGTCCCGGCATGTTCCATCTCGGAGATGGCGTTACTTCCGTCAGGTCATTGATTGAACATGCCGATGGCCTCACAGAGGATGCTTTCACGACGCGTGCTGTGCTGCACCGCAGGAAAGAAGACCGCTCGTTGGAGGTTATATCTGTGAATCTGGACGGCATCATGGCAGGCACGGTGCCTGATATGCCTCTTCACAATGAGGATGTATTGTTCGTCCCGACAGTTACCGACCTGCGAAAGAGTCGAACCCTGACAATTCAGGGACATGTATTCTCTCCTGGTGTCTACGAATATGCAGACAACACCACCCTCGAGGATCTCATCCTGCAGGCAGGTGGCCTTACGGATGCCGCATCTACAGCCAGGGTTGATGTCTCACGCCGTATCATTGACCCAAAGGCTACGACTTCAAGTAGCACCATCTCTGAGACTTACAGTTTCTCGCTGAAAGACGGGTTTGTCGTTGATGGTGAGCAAGGTTTTATTCTTAAACCTTATGACATCGTTCAAGTTCGCAGGAGTCCTGGCTTCTATACCCCTCGTCAGGTGACCGTAGAGGGTGAAGTGAACTTTGAGGGAAGTTTTACTCTCGAAAAGAAAAACATGCGACTCTCAGACCTTATTAATCTGGCTGGTGGACTTACCGCTGATGCCTTTCCTTATGGTGCACGTCTTTACCGAAAAATGAACGATGACGACCGTGCCAGGGTAAAGGATGTGATTTCATCAGCAAAGCAGAGCCAGTCAGATCGTGACTCTGTGGATATTAGCCGCTTGGAGCTGGATAATACTTATATCGTGGGCATTGAACTTGACAAAGCGCTTGCTGAGCCTGGAGGCAGTCGTGACATTATCATCCGTGAGGGCGACCGTCTGGTCATCCCCGAGTACAACGGTACCGTTCGTATCAGTGGAAACGTGATGTCCTCCAATACGGTTCCTTATACTCCGGGTAAGAACTATAAATGGTATATTAACCAAGCAGGTGGCTTTGCAGAGCGCTCGAAGAAGAGTAAGACCTATGTCGTCTACCAGAATGGTATGATAGCCCAGGTCAAGAAAGGTGCCAAAATCGAGCCTGGTTGTGAAATCATCGTGCCGGCGAAGCCTAAGAAGGAAGTCCTCTCGACGCAGGGCTGGTTGTCTGTCGCTACGAGCTCTGCATCCATTGTCAGTGTGTTAGCAACCCTGATTTACATTATCTCGAAGTAATTTGTTTTTTGAAAAATAGACGATATGGAAACCAACAGTCAACAATCTGCGCCAGCCACACAGAAAAAGAAGAAGGGCGGTGTAGACTATATGAAAATAGTTGCCCTGTTATGGGAACATAAGAAAGACTACTATAAGATATTGGGTGTCGCCTTTGTGCTGGCCTGCATCGTAGCCTTTTCACTCCCAAAGACCTATACGTGTCAAGTGATGTTGGCTCCTGAACTTTCGACAACGCGTAGCTCTGGTTCTCTCTCTGCTCTTGCGGCCTCTTTCGGTATGAAATTAGGCACAGGTGCTTTGGGTAATGAGGCTCTCTTCCCGACGCTCTATCCAGATTTGATGAATTCCGTGGATTTTAAGACCAGTCTCTTTCCCATAATGGTCCACAAGGAAGATAGCACACGCTTAATGACTTACTATGACTACATGCTTAACGAGCAGAAACATCCTTGGTGGACAGAGGCTATATCTGGAGCAATAAAAGGTCTCATTAGTCTGTTGCCACTTGAAGAGGTTGAAGAAGTTAACACTGTTGACCCCTTCCGCCTGACCAAAGAACAGGACCGGCTTATCCGTAAGATTGACAGAAATATTATTTGCGATGTAGATCAGAAGACGATGGTCATCACCATTCAGGTGAAAGATCAGGATCCTTGGATTGCAGCCGTTATGGCAGATTCCGTGAAGGCACGTCTTCAGGACTTCATTACGAACTATCGAACCAACAAAGCCCGTATAGACTTGGAGCAGATACAAATACAGTGTAATAAGGCAAAGTCTGACTATGACATGGCGTGCAAAACGTATGCCGATTTTGTTGACTCTAACCAAGACATTTTCTTGCAGGCTGTACGTTCCCGTCAGACAGAACTGGAGAATGAAATGCAGTTGAAGTACAATGCTTATTCTACTCTCAGCCTTCAGCTTCAGGGTGCTGAAGCCAAGGTGCTCGAGGAAACGCCCGCTTTTACCACATTACAGCGTGCAACAGTGCCCGTGGAGAAATCAGGTCCTGGTCGAAAGAAAATCTTATTGGCATTCCTTTTTCTTGCATTTTGTTATAAATCGGCAAAGATTCTTAATAAGGAAGGACAGCTAAAGCCATTACTTGGTATGGGTTAATACAGGCTAATGGTTCCTTTTCATGGTATTCGTTATAATAGAGTAAATGGGAAGTGTCAAGAAAGATTTGACTAAAGGGGTTTTCTGGATTGCAGTTTCAAAGTATTCGGGGATTGTAATTCAACTTCTGATAGCGGCCATTTTAGCTCGCATTATAGAACCCGCCTCTTTTGGTACCATTGCTGTAGCTATGGTGGTTCTCCATTTCTTGAACATTTTGGCTGATATAGGTATTGGTCCTGCTGTGGTGCAGTATAAACAACTTACCAAGCAACATCTCAATAGTCTTTTCACTTTGAATCTATATATTGGTGTAATACTGGCTTTAGCATTGTTTCTTCTTTCAGGTGTCATAGCCGCTTATTACGTTAATGAGTCATTGAGAGAGGTGTGTCAGTTGATGACGTTGGTCATTTTCTTTCAGTCGCTAAATGTAGTTCCTAATGCATTAATGCGTAAGGATAAACGTTTCCGTACTATTGCATTACGTACTCTTTTCTTTCAGATCCTCAGCGGTATAATTGCAGTATGGGGGGCATTTCATGGATGGGATGTTTATGCTCTTTTGGTTTCTCCAATATTAACTGCGGTTGGAGTGTTTCTTGTTAACTACTATAATTATCCACTCCGTTTCGTTGCTCAATTAAGTAAGGACGCAATAAAAATGGTTGGATCTTTCTCATTATATCAGTTTGCTTTCTCCTTCTGCAACTATTTCTCACGCAATCTTGATAAGCTCATTATTGGTAAGTTCTTCTCAATGTCTCAGCTAGGCTATTACGAAAAATCTTATCATTTGATGATGTTGCCGGTTCAAAATGTCTCTTTCGTTATAGATCCTGTGCTTCATCCTATTCTTTCTATGTTGCAAAATGATAAGCACACACTCAAAGAGAAGAATCAAAAGTTAACGGTTCTTATTTCTAATCTCAGTTTCCCTATAGGACTTACATTATTCTTTTGTGGAAGTGAACTTATTAAGATTGTTTATGGGAATCAATGGGATGCAGCAATTCCTGTCTTTCGCATTCTTGCATTATCGTTGCCACTTCAGATGATACTCTCTGTCAATGCTTCTATTTTTCAAGCAGCAGGTAAAACAAATCACCTTTTTATAAGTGGCCTACTCAATTCATTTTTCACAGTCGTTGGATTCTTTATAGCTGTCTATTGTGGTGGAACCATTGAGGCTGTAGCATGGTCTTGGGACATTACGTTGACGATTAATTTTATCAACACTTACACCATCATGCACATTTTCACACTCGGTGAGCGTGTTATTCCCTATTTCTCTTCCCTGTTGCCTCAAGTTTTAAACTCTGTACTGACATTTATCCTATTGTTTTTCATTGGTGACTTCTTTACCTCCAACCTTTTTGTTTCTTTGGCCTATAAGACAACGCTTATAGGTCTCTCTACTGTTGTTCTTGCAACACTACTTCGACAATACAGCATTAAGGACATTTTCCAATATGTTCGCGAGTCTTTGTCTCGAAAATAAACCGTCATGGCTATTAAAGGACTGCTATACCTATATATAATGCTAACCGCCATGGTTAGTTTGATGTCTTATAAAAAAGGCATCTATATGGTTTGGCTTACATTTCTTTTCGTTCCGACAGTTATCTTAGAGCAGTCAATTAACCTAAGGTTGCCGATGCTATTGATACTGATGTTCGGGTCGGTGGTTTCTGAATTAAGATTCTATGAGAGGCGGGATCGATGGAGAGAGTTCATATCAGACAATCAGAAAGCCATTATATTATTACTATTTGTCTCTTTTGTTATTGTCTTAATGTCTGAGACTGTGCCTATTGGTATGCAGTTGAGACGCGTGTTATTAGAAATAACGACTTTCGCATTTGCCATTCAAACTCTTCTTCTTGTAAAAGAAGACGAAACAGCACATAAAAAACTTTTTTATTTCATTTGTGCGGCTATTGTTTTCAATGTAATATATAGCGTTTTCTTTGAGGTGATGTTAGGTGTCAATCCAGCAGGAATGCCGCTTTATATCTTATTAGGTATTGATGACAACGAGTTTATTGTGGATATGATAGAGACCCAACGTGGCGGATTGAGCTTTCGAGCCCAAACAATATATCGTCATCCTCTTTCGTTGGCTCAGTACATGCTCGTCCTTTTGCCTATATTCCTGTCAAAGGGGGAGCGTACAAAGAAATTTCTTTTTGTACTATTAATTATTCTTCTAATTTTCTTGTCCGGTTCTCGAGGGGCTCTTGTTCCTATGGGGATCATCCTCTTAATGAGCGCCAAAAGCGTTGTCGGGCATTTCGCACCGAAATTGGCAGTTTTGTTTATTCTTTTTGTCGTAGGTATTAATTTCCTATCAGATAATCAGAGGAAAAAGATTGATGAAAAAATAGAGCCATTTGTTGCTGGATTTGCATTTTGGGATGCTAAAAAACAATATAGCAATGACATTAGCGGCTCATCCATGCAAATGAGGTTCAATCAGTTCGATGCAGCGCTAGTTGAAATTGAGGGGAATCCAATATTTGGAAGGGGCTATGGTTATCGTGAATACTGGATTTCCAAACATAATGATCTTCATCCAGATTTGCTTGGCTTCGAAAGTGTATTGTTACTCTATCTGGTTGAACGGGGATGGTTGGGTTTGCTCTTCTTCTTTGTAATGGCTATTTATGTTTACAAATTATTCCGGGTAGATATGTCAGATATTTCTGATGCAATGATTATACGATATGTTTTCATCGGTTATATTATATCCATCGTTATGACAGGTGTACGTCCTCTCACATTCCTCTTTGTATGTCTTGCTTGTTCTGTGTATTATGGTATGACCATGTGGCAGAAGGAGGCATTTGAGGAATCCGTGAATGTGGAGTCCTAAATTAGGTAGGAAGCGATATGAAAGGGTTGAAAGTACTTTTTGTAACAAGAGGTTTTCCCTCTGAAAAAGATATTATGAACGGTAATTATGAAGCCGTTCAGGCCAAAGCATTGGCTGCAAAAGGCCATCATGTTGCAGTCATCTCTGTCAAAAATGTTTCTATCCTGCGATGGATATTCAGTACACATATCAGACATAGGATAGTAGATGGTGTTGATGTGTATGACTGTACAGGATTGCGTTTATCTACGCGTTTCTGTAAGTTTAAGAAATGGGACGAACGATTACTTTTCCGCACTTACCGAAAAGTCATAGATTGTTGTATGGATGAATGTGGTCGGCCTGATATTGTACATGCACATTTATTGATTAATGCTTTCTATATATCTTTCATAAAGGAGCAGTATCATTTGCCTCTCGTCATTACAGAACATTGGACAGAAATGAACAGAGACGACATCGATCCAAGATTACGGAGGATAGCATCGATTTATAAGTTGGCAGATCGTGTGATATGCGTATCGCAAGCATTGTCAAACTCCCTAAAAAAGAACTTCGGAGTTAATGCATTAGTCATCAATAATATGGTGAGCGATGTGTTCTTTGAAAATAAAAAGGTTGAACGAAATGATGGTACATTTAAATTTATTGCTTGTGGCGCATTTCGGGAGAATAGGAACAAGGGCTTTGACATTCTTGTAGATGCTTTCGCTCAAGCATCATTTCCTGATAATGTCCAGCTTGAAATAATAGGTGGTGGTCCAGATTTACCTTTTATCGCAAATAAGATTGCCAGCTATGGTCTGTCGAAGCAAATCCGTCTGTTAGGTGTCATGCCACCTGAAGAAGTAAGCAACCACTTATGCCAGTCGGATTGTTTTGTTCTTTCGAGTCGAATAGAGACTTTTGCGATAGTGGTTATTGAAGCCATGGCTAAAGGCCTTCCAATCATCGCAACACGTTGTGGCGGACCTGAAACATTTTTGCGCCCGGAACATGGAATCCTTATTGATAAAGAGGATACGAACCAATTATCAAGTGCCATGAAGTATATGGTAGAGCATTATAAAGACTATGACTTGAATGATATACGTGCGTTTAGCTTAACGCATTTCTCACAAGACGTTATCGCAAATCAGATAATTACTGTGTACAATCAAGTGTTAAACAAAAACTAAAAAACAACTATGGAACTGAAAGAATTTATCGAGAACTTTGTGGCACTGTTCGATGAAACAGATGCAAGTGAAATCCAGGCTAACACCGCATTCAAGGAGCTGGATGAGTGGTCTTCTCTGATTGCTCTTGGCGTTATTGCCATGGCCGATGAAGAGTATGATGTGACCCTCAAGGGAGACGATATCCGCAACAGCAACACTGTTGAGGATCTGTTCAATTTGATTAAGTCAAAGAAGTAACATTATGGCTTTTTTTGAATTTAAGAACGTACGGATCGCCGGCATCGCTGCCGGCGTTCCTAAACAGGTCTTCAGCAATCTTCATCCCCACGAGACGGATAGTATCTCTTCTGAGTATTCTCCAGAAGACTTCGTTAAGGTGACTGGTGTGGAGGAGCGTCGTGTGTCTGATACGTTGACGACGTCAGACCTTTGCTATGAGGCCGCAGAGCGACTGATTGCCGACCTTGGATGGGAGAAATCCGAGATTGAAGCTCTCATCTTCGTGTCGCAGACGGCAGACTATTGGCTTCCAGCCACCTCATGTATCCTTCAAGACCGTTTGGGGCTTTCCAAGGAATGCTATGCATCTGACTGCTCTTTGGGTTGTTCTGGTTGGGTTTATGGCTTGAGTCAAGTGGCTTCATTGCTGGCTACTGGCGAAATCAAAAAGGCCCTTCTTTTGGTGGGTGATGCCAAGAAACGTATTCAGGGCACGCACGATCCACTTTTCGGCCATGCAGGCACGGCCACGGCTGTTGAATTCAAGGATGGAGCAGAAGGATTCCAATTCCATTTTGGGACTGATGGTTCTGGCTTCGATGCTATTATCGTTCCCGATGGTGGATCCCGCAATCAGGTTTCTCCCGCATCGTTTGAACTCGAGGAGGTCGAAGGTAAAATGGTGAACCGTCTTCAAACACGCATGAAGGGTATGGATGTCTTCTCTTTTGGAATCACTACGGCCCCGAAGTCAGTCAAGAAGCTCGGTGAGCATTATGGCTTCGACTATCAACAGGCAGATTACTTTGTGTTTCATCAGGCTAACATGAAGATGAACAATATGATTGTCAAGAAACTGAAACTTGACACAGAAAAAGTTCCTTCGTGCATGTACCATTTCGGTAACACGTCATCAGCTTCTATCCCCTTGACCATTGTCAGCGAATTGAAAGGTAAGTTTGAGGATAAACCAACCAAGTTTGTCTGCTGTGGATTTGGCGTCGGTCTGTCATGGGGTACCGTTGCATTCGAGACAGAGAACATTCACATATCCGATCTCGTGGAAGTGGCAGAACATTAATCATGGAAATGAACTATAATCCTTTTTCTCTGGCAGGTAAGATGGTCTTTGTGACAGGTGCTTCGTCTGGTATAGGCCGTCAGACTGCCATCGAGTGTTCTAAGCTGGGTGCTAAGGTAATTATTACGGCACGTAACGAAGAGCGACTGCAAGAGACTTATAATAATCTACAGGGCGATGGTCATTCTATGGTTTTGGCAGACCTGACGACCTCTGAAGGACTGGACAATATTGTATCTGTCGTATCGGAACTTGATGGAATCGTCCTGTGTGCGGGTCGAGCCATGACATCGCCCTTTCAGTTCAATACGCGTGAGAAGTATGACGATGTCTTCAATGTGAATTTCTTTTCGCCTGTTGAGCTATTGCGTTTACTCGTAAAGAAGAAAAAGATTGCTAAAGGAGGTTCTGTGGTCTTTGTCTCATCTGTGGGCGGAGTGTTAGGTTTCACCTTGGGAAATTCTATCTATGGAGCGTCCAAAGCGGCCATCAATTCCACGATGAAGTTCTGTGCAAGGGAATTGGCACCGAAGAAGATTCGTGTCAATAGTGTGAATCCTGGCATGGTGAACACACCGCTTATCAAAGGAGGTACCATCTCTGCTGAACAGCATCAGGCTGATATGGAACGCTACCCCCTCAAGCGCTATGGCGAACCTGAGGATATTGCCCATGGCATTGTCTATCTCCTCTCTGATGCTTCGTCTTGGGTTACAGGTCATTCATTGGTGATTGATGGAGGCATTACAATTTAATTATGGAAAGACTACTTCAAGATAAAGTCTGCATTATCACAGGTGCAGCACAGGGCATTGGCAAGGGCATTGCCGAGCGGTTTGCCGCTGACGGTGCCATCGTCTATGCATGTGATTTACGTGAAGGTTCAATGGACGAATGGGCACGGGAGTGCTCTGAGCGGAACGCTACCCGCGTTATCCCACAGTACTTTGATGTCTGTGATGCTGTGGCTGTAAAAAATACCCTCATGTCTATTTTTAAGGCGGAAAAACGTATCGACGCATTGGTCAACAATGCCGGTGTAGTGTTCAACAAGAAACTCGGCATGATTGTCCGTCAGGAGACGGAACTGATGTTCCGTATCAATGTCATCGCAGTCATCGAGTTAGTGCAGCTCTGTTCACGTCTCATGGCCCGTACGGGTGGCGGTTCCATCGTCAATATTGCTTCGGTGACGGCCGTTCTTGGTTCGCCTGGACAGTCTGCTTATTCAGCAACGAAGGGAGCCATCATCTCCTTCACCAAATCGGCGGCCAAAGAATTGGCGCCGCAAGGGATTCGCGTCAATGCTGTAGCACCCGGCATCGTCAAGACCGAGCGCTTTTCAGAACTCTATGAGAGCGACGGCTCGAAAATTGACCAGCGTATCTCGCGCATCGGATTAGGAAGATTGGGTACGCCGGAGGATGTGGCCAACGCTTGTGCATTTCTGGCCTCTGACAGGGCTGGCTATATCTCCGGAGAAATCCTGGGTGTGAATGGCTGTGCTTCCATTTGATCACACAGAAATCACAGAAACCACAGATGAATTATACTTATGACGGCCAACGAAATAACGTATGAGATACGAGGGGCCATTTATGAAGTGTATAAGGATTTAGGTCCTGGATTATTGGAGTCTGTGTATGAAGAAGCATTAGTATATGAGTTGGAGCAACGTGGTCTTAAAGTTGAAAGGCAAAAGCTGGTACCTATTTCTTATAAAGGTAATTTGTTGAA
>CAMVFC010000012.1 GCA_947166655.1 uncultured Prevotellaceae bacterium | reverse complement strand
TGACTTTGGCTACACTCGGCCATTTGAAAGCAAGCTTTCATGGCGCTCGCTAACCGCCAAAGTTATCAAATCGGATCATGTCGTCTTCGACACCGAGGCTGTGGAGCAGGTCGAGTACGGTCTTGGCCATCATTGGAGGACCGCAGAGGTAGTACTCACAGTCTTCGGGGGTCTCATGCTGCTTGAGATAGGTGTCGCCCATGACGGGTGCTACGAAGCCCGGGGTGTACTTGATACCAGCGGCATCGGCCTTGGGATCGGGACGGTCGAGGGCCAGGTGGAAATGGAAGTTGGGGAAGTCTTTCTCGAGCTGCAGGAAGTCGTCGAGGAAGGGAATCTCCTCGAGGGCACGGGCACCATAGAAATAGTGCATGGGGCGCTTGCGGTCTTCGTCGCTGACGCCATGGCCCTTGAGCATGTGCATGATCTGTGCACGCAGAGGAGCCATACCGGCACCACCGCCGACCCAGATCATCTCACGGCCTGTGCCGTACTGGGGACGGAACTCTCCATAAGGACCTGACATCGTGACCTTATCACCGGGCTTCAGGCTGAAAATGTAGCTGGAAGCGATACCCGGATTGACATCCATGAAGCCGGGACCCTGATCCTTCGGCTTGAAGGGAGGTGTAGCGATACGCACGTTGAGGGTGATGATATCGCCCTCGTCGGGATAGTTGGCCATGGAGTAGGCACGGATGGTGGGTTCGGGGTTCTTACACTTGAGCGGGAAGAGTCCGAACTTCTCCCATGCCGGCAGATAGGTGTCGCCGATGAGGGATTTGTCGAAGTCCTTGTCGTAGTCAATGCAGTCGAAAGCAGGAATACGGATCTGAGCGTAGGAACCGGGTTCGAAGTCCATGTGCTCGCCTGGAGGCAGAGCCACCTTGTACTCCTTGATGAAAGTGGCGACGTTCTTGTTGCCAATGACGGTGCACTCCCATTCCTTAACACCCAGGACGCTGTCGGGCACCTTGATGCCGAGGTCGCCCTTGACCTTACATTGACAACCGAGACGCCAGCCTTCCTTGATTTCCTTGCGGGTGAAATGGCCTTTCTCGGAGTCGAGAATCTCGCCTCCACCGTCAACGACCTGGCATTTGCACTGGCCGCAAGAACCCTTACCGCCGCAAGCTGAGGGGAGATAGACGCCCTCGGATGCAAGCGTGGAGAGCAGGCTGGCACCCTGAGGCACGGACAGCGTGTCCTTGCCGTTCATTGTGATGGTGACATTACCACTCGGTGAGAGGTATGCCTTAGCCACAAGCAGTACAACGACCAACACCAGGATGATGCCCAGGAAGACTGCGATGCTTGTGAGAATTAATGCTGTATTCATAATGATATTTACAATTTAATCATTTAGCCTTTGAGTCGGAGTCTTAGTTCATTACTTTCCATAACACACAAATGGTAAATGGTAAATGGCTAAATGGTAAATGAAATTAGAGATTTAGACCACTGAAGCACATGAAAGCCATAGCCATGAGACCGACGGTGATGAAAGTAATGCCAAGGCCCTGCAGGGGACGAGGCACGTCGGTATAGGCCATCTTCTCGCGAATGGCAGCCAGACAGGTGATGGCAAGCAGCCAGCCGATACCGGAACCGAGGGCATAGGCGACGGAGTCCCAGATGGAGGTGATGGCTTGCGAGTTGGTGTCGGGCATGGTGACACGCTGCTGCATGAACAGCGAAGCACCCATGATGGCGCAGTTCACGGCAATCAGGGGCAGGAAGATGCCGAGGGCATTGTACAGCGATGGGCTGAAACGCTCGACAATCATTTCCACGAGCTGCACAATGGCAGCTATGACGGCGATGAAGAGGATGAACGAGAGGAAACTCAGGTCAACACCCTGGACAAGGCAGTCGGGGCCGAGAACGTACATTTGCAACAGGTAGTCCACGGGCACGGTGATGAGCAGCACGAAGGTGACTGCCACGCCGAGGCCGAGGGCGGTCTTCACGCTCTTGGACACTGCCAGATAGGAGCACATGCCGAGGAAGAACGCGAAAATCATATTGTCCACAAAGATGGAGCGGACGAACAGGCTAATGAGATGTTCCATAGTTCTTTGTTTAAACTCACAATTCATAATTCAAAATTCATAATTAGCACGCCGTTCGGCGTTGAGTACTACTGCACAGCTAATTGTAAATTATGAATTGTGCCTTATGAATTAGTTAAGTTCTTTGTTATATGCACGGTGTGCCCAGATGACGCAACCGACAATGATGAGGGACATGGCGGGCATGGTCATCATACCGTTGTTCATGTAGCCGTGTTCGTAGCACCAGTCGGGGATGACCTGAAGGCCGAAGAGGGTGCCGGAGCCGAGGAGCTCACGCACGAAACCTACGATGACAAGGATGATGGCATAGCCGATGCCGTTGCCGATGCCGTCGAGGAAGGAAGGCCAGGGCTTGTTCATCATGGCGAAGGCCTCGAGACGACCCATCAGGATACAGTTGGTGATGATCAGACCCACATAGACGGAGAGCTGTACGCTGACGTCATAGGCAAAAGCCTTGAGGACCTGGGAGACGATGGTCACCAGCGCAGCCACCACCACCAGCTGTACGATGATACGTATGCGGTTGGGGATGGACTTACGGATCAGGGAGATAATCAGATTGGAGAAGGCGGTGATGATGGTCACGGAAAGTCCCATCACGATGGCGGGCTCGAGCTGAGCTGTCACGGCCAGTGCGGAGCAGATACCAAGCACCTGCACGGCAATGGGGTTGTTCAGGTTCAGCGGGTTGACCAAGGCCTCTCTATTTGCTTTAGAAAATAGTTGGCTCATAATGATATTTACGATTTAATCATTTACGATTTACGATTTACCTTAGCGCTGTCCGCAGCAGGCCTTCTTTTCGCTCGAAGAAGCGTCCCCTTGGGCCGAGCGGTCGCCGTTGCAACCAGGCTTTCCGCAGGAACCACTCTTGTCACATACGCCGCTCTTGCAGCAGTCGCTGCCGCTCTTGCATTTGTGAGCAGCCTCGGCACCGGCCTGGGGGCAACCATTGCAGCCTTCAGCTTTTGCACAGCCTTGGGCTTCTGCACAGCCTTCTGCCTTGGCGCAAGGAGCAACTTTCTCGCAGGAAGCACAGGGGCATTCCTCGCGGGCGCAACACTGAGCATCGCTGGCACAGTTGCAGGCTGCATCGCCGCAGCTACCGTCCTTGCAAGCGCACTGTTTCTTCTCTGCGCAGGTGCAGTCGGGCTTATCGCAGCACTTAGCAGCCTGCTGGCAGCAATCGCCTGCGGGCTTGGCACCGCCCAGAGCATCTACATACTGCTGGATGCCGGTGAGGACCATCTCGCCGACGCCCTTAGAGGTCAGCGTAGCACCGGTGACGCCATCGACCTGAGTCTCAGCTTCGCTGGCACCCTTCTTGACGACGGTCAGTGCGACCTTGCCATCTGCGCCCATCACGGGACGACCGATGAACTGGCTCTGGAACTTCTCCTCCTTGATGAGGGCACCGAGACCGGCGGTCTCGCTCTCATGGTCGAAGTAAGCTCCGAGCACCTGCTGCAGGTCGGGTGTGACGGCCACATAGCCCCACAGGCCACCCCACAGGCCACGTCCCTTGAGAGGCAGCACAAGGGCATCGGCGCCGTCGGCCGTCTTAGCCTTATATACGGGGAGTTTCTCGCCAATCTCCTTCGTGTCGACCTCGAAAGCATCAGCGCCTTCGATGACTTGGCCATCAGGAGTCAGCACACAAGTCTCTTGAATCAAATCGTTATACTTCGATTCCACCTCGCTCTTGGCCAAGCCGCGAACGTTCAGGGAAGCAAGTATCTGGGATTTCTTGTCGATAGCCACGTTGGCATCCTGTGCAGGCTTGAGAGCGCTGCTGACGAAGGCCAACAGGAAGGCTACGAGCACCACCAAGACTGCTGCATAGCAGATGGTGTAAACATTGCTGTTTGTATTTATCTTTGCCATGGTCTTCGATTATTTTGAGGTTGCACGTTTAGCGCGACGGCTGATGTTACGGCTGACGAAGCAGTAGTCGATCAGCGGAGCAAAGAGGTTCATGAGCAGGATGGCGAGCATCATACCTTCGGGATAACCGGGGTTGAGGACACGCACGGTCACAGCAATGAAACCAATGAGGAAGCCGTAGATCCACTTACCTCCTTCGGTGCGGGCGCTGGTGACAGGGTCGGTAGCCATAAAGACGGCACCGAAGCAGAAGCCACCGAGCACGATGTGCTGGCATGCATCCAGGGGTGAGAGGCCGAGGGCATTGTAGAACCATCCCGTGCAGGCACCACCCACGAAGACGCTGAGCATGGTCTTCCAGGAGGCAACACCTGTCCACAGCAGCAAGCAAGCGCCGAGGGCAATGGCGATGACACTGGTCTCACCAATGGAACCCGGGATAAGACCGATAACCTGGTCGCAGAAGCTTGTAGAAAGGGCCGTGGCACCGGCAGCGATTTCACCGAGCGGAGTAGCTGCAGAGAACGTGTCGGGCACGTCGAAGCCGAGACCGCAGATGGAATTCTGAGCCACCCACACGGTGTCGTCACCCGTCATGCTGGAAGGATATGAAAAGAATAGGAACGCGCGCGTGATAAGGGCTACGTTGAAGATGTTCATGCCGGTGCCGCCGAAGATCTCCTTAGCAAAGATGACGGAGAAAGCCACGGCGATGGCGAGTATCCACAGCGGCGTGTTCACAGGTACAATCATAGGAATGATGATACCCGATACGAGGAATCCTTCCTGAATCTCCTCGTTCTTCCACTGAGCGACGGTGAACTCGATGCCCAGACCTACCACATAGCTGACGATGAGCTTGGGCAGCACGGCGAGGAAGCCGAAGAAGAACATGCCCCAGAAGGTGGCGTTCTCCAGTTGTCCTGCAGCGAGCGCGTTCTGATATCCTACGTTGTACATACCGAAGAGCAACGCAGGCACAAGCGCAATGACCACGAGGGACATGATGCGCTTGCTGTCGATGGCATCGTGTACGTGCGTACCACACCGTCCGGCCGTCGTATTGGGCACGAAGGCAAATGTGTCGAAGCCATCATAAAGCGAACGGAAGGCGTGGAGCTTGCCACCCTCCTCGAAGTTCGGCTTTATCTTATCGAAATATTTTCTTAATGCGTTCATAATGTTTGAAGTTAAGCGTTTTCCTTACGCAGGATATCCAATCCCTCGCGCACGATGCGCTGCAGTTCCAACTTGGAACTGTCGACGAACTCTGCCAGAGCGAAGTCCTCGGGAGCAACCTCGTAGATGCCGAGGGCTTCCTGACGGTCGATATCACCCGCGATGATGGCCTTGACGAGGTAGCCTGCGTAGATGTCCATGGGGAACACGCGGTCGTACTCGCCCGACATGATCATGTGGCGTTCGCCGCCCTTGATGCGTGCATCGAGTGTGTACTCGGTCTTCTTGGGACGGAGCCAGCTGAAGTAGCTGCGGCTGGTGGAGAATTCCTTGCAGCGGGGAGCTATCCATCCGAGCATCTCGTAAACATCGTCGCCCTCGGGAATCACTGTGACTTCCGTTGCGTGGGCTGCAAGGCAGCCATCCTTCGATGTCTTGATGCCCACCATGGGATTGCCATTGATGATGCGGAGGCTCTTGCTGTCATCCGTCTGACCTGCAAGCACTGCCTTGAGAGGCTGTCCAACGAGCACCTTGGCATACTTCGGCGCCTTCACTTCAGATCCAGCCACGGCGATGGTACGGGAAAGGTCGACCTTACCCGTCAGCACCAGACGCCCGATGAAGATGACCTCCTCGGCTCCTAAGGTCCAAACCACTTCTCCCTTGTTGATGGGGTCGACATGGTTGATCTGCACGCCCACGTTGCCAGCAGGAGCCGGACCGTCGAAGACAGTAACCGTAACGTCCTTGGCAGCTGTCAGGGCAGGTGCCTTCTGACAGACACATACGCCGAGGTGCACCTTGGCAATCTTTGCCAGCAGGGAAAGGCCTGCCTGGAACTCTTTTTCCTGTCCCTGGAGGACATACTCGAAGTTCTGTGCCAGCGGCATGGAATTGAAAGCACTGACGAAGATGGCCTTGGGCTTGTCTTCAGGATTGGCCACGACGTCATAGGGACGCTGGCGGAAGAAACCGAAGAGGCCGCTCTCGAGCAGCAATTTCAACGGATCCTTTTCACTGAAGGCCTTGGCATCTTGTTTGCCATCGGCATCCACACGCACGCTCATCACCTTACGACGTTCACCGCGCTCAACGAGAGCCACGGTGCCGCTGACAGGCGAAACGAACTTCACTTCGGGATGGTTCTTGTCTACAAACAAGGCATCCCCGACCTTGACAACATCGCCTTCTTTGACAACGACCTTGGGTTTCATGCCGTAAAAATCGTCAGGAACCAGCGCAAACCGGCCCTCCACTTTTGTCTGCATGGTTTCCAAGCTCGCTTTGCCCTTCAGGTTTACGTCGAGGCCTTTGCGTAACTTGATTACATTTGCCATATAATAATGAATAATGATAAATGGTTTAGCTAAAAACTGCGCAAAATTAACCAAAAAAGGTCAACAATCATGCATAAAGACCGAAGAATTTTGTCCACAACACAAAAAAAGACTACTTTTGCCGCTGCAAACGTGCTTCCAGGGGAGTTTTCAGTCCCTACTTAACCTTCAAAACAAAGTCTTCCATCAAGGCACTCCGTAACATCGTACGCTTCGTGGCAGGCCTATCCGTAGGCCTTTATCTTGTCGTGCTTCTCGCTACGAGTCTGCCCTCCGGACAACGGTGGCTGGCCCGTAACGCTTCGGACCTTCTCAGGGAAGAACTCGGCTGTGAAGTCTCTATCGGACAGCTGCATTTCGGTCTGTTCAACCGTATGGTGCTGGACGACCTCTGCCTGCTGGACCAGCAAGCTGACACCCTGCTGACTGCTACCCGTCTCAGTGCCAAGGTGAACCTGTGGCATCTGATGCACGGACGCATACGCATTCACCATCTCCAACTTTTTGGCTACACGATTCATCTGCATCGGGCCTCAGCCCAAGCGCCCTATAACTTCCAGTTCCTCGTGGACCGTTTCTCGTCCGATGACGAGGAGAGTACGCCGCTGGACCTGGCCATTTCATCCATCATCATCCGTCGCGGAACCCTCACCCATGATGTCGACGATGCGCCAGCATCCGAAGCCTTCACGCCCCAGCATCTGTGCCTGGATGACCTCAACCTGCGTGCTTCTATCGAAGCTTTAACAGACAGTGCTTATTCTATTGGTATTAAACATTTAAGTTTCTCTGAAACAAACAGCGGATTCACCCTTGAAGAACTCACTGCACAGCTGTCGGGAGGAAGCCGTCGACACGTCCTGCGAGACTTCTCCATACAGCTGCCCAACAGTTCCCTCTACCTCCCCGAACTGCATCTTGAGGGAACATTCTCACATTTTCCAAGCGATATCACAGCTACACTCGAGGCAGAAGGAAACGTGACCCCTGCCGACCTGGCAGCCTTCTACCCTCCCCTACAATCGTTGCATCAAAATATCCAGTTTCAAACGAAGGCGACACTGGCAGACAATGAGGTGACTATCGCCCCATTAAGGCTCAATGGCGAAGGACTGGAGGCCCATATCGAAGTCCTTCTGCCCATTGACACTGCAGAGAAGAAGATGCAGACTCCCAAACGATTGGAAGTCACCCCCCTTCGTCTCTCCTCATCCTTCACGGCCCATCTGCTGTCATGGCTCAGCGATACCGACAAGGGAGGAAAGCCTATCGTCAGTCCGCAGTGGGCAGAGACGTTGACCAAGGTCGGCGACTTGCAAGTCACGGCACACCTGAAATCACCCCACAGCGCGACCCTACAGGCAGACGCCGACGTGACGACAAGCGTCGGCAATGCCCGTCTGTACGGAACTCTTCAAGACAAAGACTCGTTTCAGGTACAGCTGCAGACAGAAGACCTCCTTCTACAGGAAGTGCTGGGCGAGGATTTTCCCCTGAACGGCCTCACGCTCGACATCCAAGCCGACGGCCGTCTGAGCGAAGAGAGCACCCATGCCCAGCTGACAGCGAAGAACCTCAGCGTTCTGGGAGAGACGATTGATGATATCCAAGGAGACATCAACTACTCTCCCACCCGACTGACGACCCACACGCAGGTCACAGACCCACAATACAGTTTTCTGCTGGATGCCGATATACAGAACCCACACGACCTCTGGACCCATGCCGATGAGATGCACAGCATCCAGGGACAGGTTATTCTTTCCGATGCCGATATCCAGACACCGGCCCTCCAATACCATCTGAATCAGCTTACTCTTTTTGCAGAGCACTCCCGTAACAAGCAGACGATCAATCTCAGCGGCGATTTCATCTCGGCACATATCGACGGTGCCTTCAGCTATAACGAACTCACCCTGCTGACGCAACACATGCTACATAAAGCCCTGCCGTCGCTTATCCCACTTTCAGAGCAACGACGACAGAAGGCACTGTTGGCCGAGAGCACCCCGCAAAGAGCCGATTTCGACATCTACATCTGGGACACACAACCCCTGCTGCAGTTCGTCTCCGAGAGCCTGCAGATTCCTCACTCCGGACATGTGAAAGGCCATATAGACACAGAACACAAAGACCTGGCCCTCCTGGTCCATGTACCCCATCTCATCTATGGTGACTACGACCTGCGTAACGTCCATCTTACCGTTCAGGAAGAAGCCGACAGTCTGGACACCCATTTGCGCCTGCGCCGTATCATGGAAGGAAATGCCGTCGATTTCTCCCTTGATGCGATTGGTTCAAACGATGTCATATCGTCCCTCTTGTCGTGGGACAACCACTCGACGCCCTCTATGCGCGGCGAGTTGTCGACGGATGCCCGTTTCTTCAAGGGCGAAGACCAGAAGCTGGGAGCACACATCCAGCTTCACCCCACACAAGTCATCGTTTCCGATACCACCTGGAACGTCCATGCCTCCAGTCTTCGCTTGTACGAGAATGCCCTGAATGTCTACAGTTTCCAGGTCTCACAGATGGGCAGGCAACTCATCGTTGACGGTCGCATCTCGGCCGAAGCCACGGACACCCTGCGCGCAAACCTGTACGGCATCAACCTGGAATACATCTTTGCCCTGCTGGATTTCGATGATGTGGCCTTTGCGGGTAAGGCTACGGGCGAACTCGTAGCCCGCCACCTGCTGGAGACGCCCCGAGTAGATGCCCGCCTGCGCGTTGACAACTTCAGCATGAATGGCGGTCATCTGGGCGAGCTCCACCTCACAGGCGGTTTCGGCCGGAAAGACGATCAAGCCATCGACCTGGATGCCTATATCACGGAACCCGACAAGCGGCAGGTCAGTCACGTCGAAGGCCTAATTAAGCCCGGTCATGAGCCAGGACGCGGCATGGATCTTGACATACAAGCCCGCCACCTTAGCATTGGCTTCTTGAATGACTTCACGGAATCGTTCCTGACCGACCTTACAGGCAATGCCACAGGCCACGCACACATCTACGGACCGTTCAAGGCACTGGACCTCGAAGGCGACCTGGTGCTGGACACCCTTGCCGTCTCTCTCGACTATCTGGGACATCGATATCACAGCCTCGGCGGCGACAGCATCCACATGCGGCCCGGACGCCTCTATACCCAGGGTCTGACCCTCTACGACCGCCACCACAGGACTTCCCGCAGAGATCATCAAGCCAAGCTTCGCGGCGAAGTGCGATGGGAGCATTTCAAGGACATCCATTACACCTTTGACATTGCAGCCGAAGACCTCTTAGGCTATGATTTCCACGATTTCGGCGACGAAGTTTTCTATGGTACTGTCTTCGCTAATGGCAATGTCCATATCGCAGGACAGCCCAGCAGCATCACCATCGACCTGCAAGGCTCGCCTTCGCCCGGCACGACGTTCACCTACAACGCTTCTACCCCTGAGACATTGACGGACAATGCTTTCATCACATTTACCAACCGAAAACAAGAGGAGGAAAAAGCCGACAGTGTGACGCACCCGACCTTCGTACCTGAATTCGTTGACGAGGATATAGACCTGCGTCTGAACTTCGACCTCGACGTCACGCCCAACGCCGCCATCCGTCTGCTGATGGATGCCCGCGCCGAAGATTATATCACACTATACGGTAACGGTCATCTGCGCGCCACCTATTTTAATAAAGGCAGGTTCCAGATGTACGGCACTTACCGCGTCGATCACGGCCATTACCGAATGACGCTGCAAGATGTCCTGCACAAAGACTTTCAGTTCGAACAAGGCGGCACCATTGTTTTCGGCGGCACACCCATGAATGCCGGCCTGAACCTGAAAGCCATCTATACCGTACCCTCAGTATCCCTCAACGAACTGGCCACAGGCAGTAATTTCTCTGAGAGCAACGTCCGTGTGAACTGCCTCATGAACATCAGCGGGCAAGCCCATAGTCCGCAGGTAAGTTTCGACCTCGACATCCCCAACGTCAACGAAGACGTGAAGCAGATGGTACGTTCGCTAATTTCCACCGACGAAGAGCGCAATATGCAAGTCTTATACCTGCTGGGTATCGGACGGTTCTACACCTACGAATACAACAATACTGAACGGAGCCAAACCAATACCGCCATGAACGGGCTGCTGTCATCGACGCTCTCCGGACAGCTCAGCGACCTTCTGGCCAACACCATAGGTAACAAACAATGGAACTTCGGCACCAACCTCTCCACAGGAACTGCCGGATGGAGTGACATGGACGTCGAAGGCATCCTCAGCGGACGTCTGCTGAACAACCGCCTTATCATCAACGGGACCTTTGGTTACCGCGATACTCCCGTCTCCAACACCAATTTCATCGGTGACTTCGACGTTCGCTGGCTGCTGACGCCTTCAGGAGGTGTCAGTCTGAAAGCATACAGCGAGACCAACGACAGGTATTTCACAAAGAATGCCCTCACCACACAAGGCATCGGCCTGCAGCTGAAACATGACTTCAACCACTTTAGCGACTTGTTCCGCAGGCAGAAGCGAAGCCGTTAGCAGGAAGTCCGTATGCGTAACTTCGTACGCAAATCGCAAAAAAAGTCCTATTTGTTTGCTCAATTGCACAAGTTGAAGTACCTTTGCCGAGAAAAAAAGTTCGTTTGCCCATGGATATTTCCGTTATCGTACCGCTTTACAACGAAGCAGAATCGCTTCCTGAGTTGCACGCATGGATTAAGCGCGTGATGAATGCTCACGGTTTTTCGTATGAGATCATCTTTGTCAACGACGGCTCTACCGACACTTCGTGGGAGGTCATCCAACGTCTTCAAGAAGAAAATGCTGAAGTGAAAGGCATCAAGTTCCGCCGCAACTATGGAAAGAGTCCTGCCTTGTTCTGCGGCTTCCGCCGTGCCGAAGGCGATGTCGTCATCACCATGGATGCAGACCTCCAGGACTCTCCCGACGAGATTCCTGAGCTGAGACGTATGATCGTGGAAGACGGTTACGACCTCGTCAGCGGATACAAACAGAAACGCTACGACCCTCTCTCCAAGACCATCCCCACCAAGCTCTTTAATGCCACGGCCCGATGCGTCAGCGGTATTAAGAACCTGCATGATTTCAACTGCGGCCTGAAAGCCTATCGCCGCGATGTTGTCAAGAACATTGAGGTCTATGGCGAGATGCACCGCTATATCCCCTATCTCGCCAAGAACGCCGGCTTCACCCGCATCGGCGAGAAGGTGGTTCACCACCAAGCCCGCAAATACGGCACCACGAAGTTTGGCTTAGACCGCTTTGTCAACGGCTATCTGGACCTGCTGACGTTGTGGTTCCTGAGCAAGTTCGGGCTGAAGCCCATGCATGTCTTCGGGTTATGGGGAACGGTGATGTTCATTTTAGGTTTCATTTCCGCCATCGTCGTCGGTGCCAGCAAGCTCTATGCCATGTCCCAAGGCCTGCCCTACCGTCTTGTCACCGACTCTCCCTATTTCTTCATAGCCTTGACCATGATGCTTCTCGGCACGCAACTGTTCGTGGCAGGATTCCTCGGCGAACTCGTAAGCCGCAACTCCCAATTGCGTAATGACTATCAAATTGAACAAGAGATTTAAACTTCGCATTCCACAAGTGGCCCTGTTTCTGCTCTCCTTCGTGGGAGTCGGGCTGGTGACGTCCTGTGAGCAGGTCTCCTGTCCACTGAACAACACGGTGGAAAGCAAATACGGTTTCTATGCTTCGGCGCGTACCGCCGACGGTGTCTTTGCAGAAGGACTGGCCGTAACAGTTGCAGACTCCTTGTCTGTCTGCATCTTAGGCACTGATAGCGTTCTGATCAACCGCCAATACAACATAAGCGGTGTCGCCCTGCCGGTCAGTTTCTACGGCCAGACCGATGCTCTCCAGTTCTCCTTCAAAGATCAGCAAGGAGCCGTGGGACGCGACACCCTCTGGATACACAAGCAGAGCCATCCGCATTTCGATGATCCCTCCTGTCCCGTACACGTATGGCACGTGGTCACGGCCGTGGAGAGCACCCACCATCTCATCGATACCATCCTGATCAATCACGCCGAGATCAACTACGACGGGTTAGAGAATTTTCAAATCTATTTCTTTACGTCGGACGACGACGAACAGACCACCGAATGACGACCTTCCGCACCATCTTCTTGCCAGCGCTGCTCGCATGTCTACTGCTTCCTTGTACTGTTTGGGCACAGGAAAAGGAAGTACAGGAAGCCGCTGTCGCAGAGGCCAAGGAATCCCGTCGTCCCCACTTCCTCAATGGCATCGCTGTCGGAGCTGACATCTTAGGTCCCGTCCTTAAAGTTGCCAACAACGACTGGACACAGCTTGAGGCTTTTGTCCGTCTGAATCTCTTCGAGAAATACTTCCCCATCTTCGAACTGGGCCTTGGCGAAGGCGACCACGAAGGACAAGAGTTGGATAACCACTTCAAGGTGCGCGCGCCCTATTTCCGCATCGGCTGTGACTACAATATGATTAAGAAGCACGAAGGCAACCGCCTCTTTCTCGGTCTGCGCTACGGCTTCTCCACGTATAGCTACGATGTCGATTCGCCCACACCCCTTACCGACCCTCATTGGGGCGAGAGCCGCCCGTTCAGCGAACACGGCCTCGACGGCCATGCCCACTGGGCGGAAGCCGTCATCGGTCTGGAGACACGCCTCGTAAGCATCGTCAGTGTTGGTTGGGACATGCGTTTCAAGCTGAAGATCAACCAGAAGTACTCCGACATCGGTATGCCCTGGTACATCCCGGGCTATGGTCGCAATGCCGACGGCATAGGCTGGGGTGGCACATTCAAAATCCTCTTTGACATCTAAACCCTCAATACCCGTTCTCTCTATATGCACATCGCCATTGCCGGAAATATAGGCAGCGGAAAGACGACGCTTACCACGATGCTGGCCAACCACTATGGGTGGAGTCCGCATTTCGAGGCTGTCGACTACAACCCCTATCTGGAAGATTATTACAAGGATATCCCCCGCTGGTCGTTTGCCCTGGAAGTCTACTTCCTGAAAGAGCGCTTCAAAGACCTGTTGGCATTGGCCAGCTCCGAGAAGACCATGATTCTCGATCGCTCCATCTATGAGGGTGTCTACGTGTTCACACGTAACAACTATCAAATGGGTAATCTCTCCGAGCGTGATTTCGAGACATATATGGAGCTCTTTGATCAGATGACAGAGATTGTCCGCTACCCCGACCTGATGATTTACCTGCGGGCTTCCGTCTCGCATCTGGTCATGAACATCCAACGAAGAGGACGCGACTACGAGCAGTCCATCCCCTTGGACTACCTCAAGAACCTCAACACCCTCTACGAAGACTTCATCTATCACAAATATCGCGGTAAGGTGCTCACCATTGAAGTCAATGATCTCGACTTTCAGCACCAGCCCGAAGACTTTGCAGGCATCATCGACAAAATAGACAGCCAGCTCTTCAATTTGTTCCCCGACGAGCCTGTTCCTTCACCTTCAGAAACCAACTAAATCCTAAGCCCTATGCATATCGCCATCGCAGGAAACATCGGCAGCGGCAAGACTACTCTGACCAAGATGCTTGCCTCCCATTATGGATGGTCACCCCATTTTGAGCCGGTCGACTTCAATCCCTATCTCGACGACTTTTACAAGGACATGACCCGGTGGTCATTCAACCTCCAGATTTATTTCCTCAACAAGCGTTTCAAGGATGTCGTAGAGATTGCCAAATCGACCGATACGATTATTCAGGACCGCACGATTTTCGAGGATGCTCGCATCTTCGCTCCCAACCTGCATGCCCAAGGCTACATGAGCGACCGTGATTTCGACAACTACTGCGACCTGTTCGACTTAATGATGTCATTGGTGAAACTGCCCGACCTGATGATCTATATTCGCTCCAGCATACCTACGCTCATCGCGCAGATCCAAAAGCGCGGACGCGAATTTGAGCAGAGCATCCGCATCGACTATCTTCAAGGTCTCGGCGAACGCTATGAACAATGGATAGAGACCTACAAAGGTCCTCTGATTATCGTGGACGGAGACCACTGTAAGTTCGGCGAGAACCTACAGGATTTTCAGCAGATAACCGACAAGATTGACAGTGAGCTTTACGGCTTATTCCCACTGGGCAACGACTGACGATAGATATCCTGCATCACCAAGCCGGCCAGCGTGAAGCCAAAGATAGCAGTGATGTGCGCCACGGTGCCATTGATCTGCGCCTTCTGGAGACTCCAGTCATGGTTCAACAGGTCCTGACGTCCAGGGCCTGTTTCATTGTCTTGATGAGTCTCATCACCACGATGATTGGATGGCACCTCACCCAGGTTGGGCAACACCTCCGGTGAATATACCACTTGAAACTTACGTGCGGGGAACAGCTTAGAACGTTTGAATTTCTGACGCAAAGCCCGAGCCAGCGGACAGCCCTTCACGCGCCAGAATTCATCTACACAAATCTGCGTAGGATCCATTTTCAACGCAGCTCCCATCGAAGAGAAAAACTGTATGCTGCGCGGCAAAGACGTAGCGTGGCGTATCAGTTCGGCCTTACATTCCAGGCTGTCGATGGCATCGATGATATAATCGTATTTTTCCAGATGAAACTGTGCCCGTGTGTCGGCTGAATAGATATCCTGAACAGCTTCAACCCTTACTTGAGGATTTATTTCCAAAAGCTTGTTCTTCAAGGCTTCAACCTTCACTTGACCAATGGTCTTTGTCGTTGCCATCCCCTGACGGTTCACGTTGCTGGCACACACGCGATCGGAATCGACAAGGGTCAGTTGTCCGATGCCACTGCGAACCAGACTTTCAGCACACCAGCTACCCACCCCACCTACGCCGAAAATAATCACACGACGCTGTGAGACGGCCTGCATTCCGGCCTCACCAATCAACCGTTCTGTGCGGTCGAAAATAGTTTCTTGTGTCTTCATAACGCGACAAAGGTACGACAAAAAAGTTAATTTTACCACAAAAGTTTGGCCAATTTGCTAAAAGAGCGTATCTTTACCGCCAAATAAATAAAATCACCTAATGAAACGGCATCTTTTTGTCTTTTTATGTTTTCTTTGTGGCCTTGTGTGTGCTCATGCACAGATGAATTTGTCATCTCCCGTCAAGGCTACAGTCACCCAGAAACCTGTCAGCGGTCAAGCCAACCTTATTGACCTCATCTTTTCTTTTCAGATAGACAACGGATGGCACGTCTATGGTCCCGAGAACGAGGGCGGCCCCACGGCGATGACCCTCACTTTCGAGCAGCTCGAAGGTGCCCGCAAGGAAGGTGCCCTTCGCCTCTCACCCACCCCCATTCGCCAGCAAGACCCGATTTTCGAGTGCGAAGTAACCTACTTCGAGCATAAAGCCACCGCCACACAGCGCCTGCGGCTGACAGGTGGAGTCTGGAAGGCTGTGGGCTACCTGCAGTACGGTGCCTGCAACGACGAAAGCTGTATGCCTCCCAGCAACGTTGAGTTCGATTTCAAGGGTGAAGGTACCCAACCGGTTGCAGAAGAGACAAAGTCAACAGAAGATGAAAAGATAGCGGCCTCTGGCGAGGTGGCTGAAGCTACACCTATAGCAGAGACGGCTGACACTCTTGAGGGCGTTAACGATACTCCGTCCTCAGCCTTAGGAGACTCCGATGCCTCCCTTGGCGGAGCATTGTGGACCCCCGTCATCGACGAACTGCACGCATTGGACGCTTCATCCGACACCCAGTCACGTTCCCTGTTTGGAATCTTTCTCCTCGGCATCATAGGCGGCCTCATTGCCCTGCTGACGCCCTGCGTATGGCCTATTATCCCGATGACGGTCTCGTTCTTCCTCAAGCGTTCCAAGGACGATAAGCGCAAGGGAATCACCGATGCCATCCTCTACGGCCTCAGCATCGTCGTCATCTACGTAGGTCTGGGGCTGCTGGTCACCCTCATCTGGGGGCCGTCTTCTCTCAATGCCCTCTCTACGAACGCCATTTTCAACCTCTTCCTGTTTGCACTATTGGTAGTCTTTGCGGCTTCGTTCCTCGGTGGTTTCGAAATCACCCTGCCTGCTTCATGGAGCACGAAGATGGACGAGAAAGCCTCCTCGACGACAGGTCTGCTGAGCATCTTCTTCATGGCTCTGACACTGGTGCTGGTCAGTTTCTCCTGCACTGGACCTATCATCGGGCTCCTGCTTGTCGATATGGTCACCAGCGGCAGTGTCGTCGCACCTACCATCGGAATGTTGGGCTTCGCCCTGGCTTTGGCAGCTCCCTTCACGCTCTTTGCGATGTTCCCCACGTGGCTGAAATCAGCCCCCAAGAGCGGCAACTGGATGAATGTCATCAAGGTGGTTCTGGGCCTGGTGGAACTCGCATTTGCACTGAAGTTCCTCTCCGTGGCCGACCTCGCCTATGGCTGGCGTCTGCTGGATCGCGAGACGTTCCTCTGCCTGTGGATTCTCATTTTCGCTCTCATGGGCTTCTATCTGCTCGGCTGGATTCGTCTGCCTCACGATGAAGACGAATACGACGATGACGGTAATGTCATAGCCCGTCCGAAGATTGGCGTGACGCGTTTCCTCTCAGCCCTTTGCGTGCTGGCTTTTGCCCTGTATATGGTTCCTGGCCTGTGGGGCGCTCCCTGCAAGGCTGTCAGTGCTTTTGCACCTCCCATGTGGACCCAAGATTTTAACCTCAACGTCAACACTGTCGAAGCCACTTATACCAACTACGAAGAAGGAATGGCTGCCGCTCGGCGTGCAGGCAAGCCTGTGATGCTGGATTTCACCGGCTTCGGCTGTGTCAACTGCCGCAAAATGGAAGCTGCCGTGTGGCCTGATGCTCGCGTACGTCAGCTGATGACGGAGGATTACGTGCTGGTCAGCCTCTACGTGGACGACAAGACTCCCCTGCCCCAGCCTGTCGAAGTGACCGAAGCCGATGGCACCGTGCGCAAACTACGCACCATCGGTGACAAGTGGAGTTATCTGCAACGCACCAAGTTCGGCGCTCAGACACAGCCTTTCTACGTTCTCCTCGACCATGAGGCACGTCCTCTGGCTGGTTCCTACAGCTACAAGGAGGACGTACCCGCCTTCGTGCAATGGCTGGAAAGCGGACTGAGAAAGTTGAAAGATTGAGAAAGTTGAAAGATTGAGAAAGTTGAAAGATTGAAAAGTTGAAAAATTGAAAAATTGAAAAGTTGAAAAATTGAAAGATTGAAAAGTTGAAAGATTGAAAGATTAAAAAAGGATTGACAAGTCAAAAAACTTTAATAACAATAAATGCTATGATGAAAAGAAACTTACTAACCTTCTTTGCCTTGGCGACCTTTGGTATTGCCCAAGCACAAACCGTACAGTGGGACAGGGACAAGTTCCCTGACTACAACCCCACGCCGCGTGTCAACCAAAAGGAGGTACGCCAGATGACTCGGCGTATCGCAGCCCGCAAGGCCGAAGGCAAGGTGCGTCCCGACCATTGGAACAACGCCACCACCTCTGCCTTCCCCTACGTCTTCAACCAGGACGGCGGCTCATGCGGTTCTGCTTCCCGCATCGGTTATATGTTTACCCACGAGATCAACGCCGCCCGTGGCGTCAGTGGAAAGCTGGCCGAGAACATCTATCCGACCCACTTCACATGGTTGCTCACTTGGGTCAGCAATCAAGGTAAAGAGATTATTGCCCAGCACAACGGCGTCCCCAACAGCGTTGTCTACAACGGCAGCACCTACAGTAAGGATTTTGGTAACCAAGACTGCGACGACGGTCAGAACAACTACGGCTGGATGCAGGGCTACGACAAGTGGTTCCACGCCATGCACAACCGTATCTCTGGCAGTGCCAATTTCCCCGTCTCGGTGAAGACGGAGGAAGGTCGTGAGCTGGTGAAGAACTACCTCTGGAACCACTGCGGTGACGAGAGTTACACCACCGGCGGTATCGTCGGCATCGGCGTAGCCTCCAGCGGCACATGGAAAACCATCCCCAAGACCGATGCCAACGATGCTGCAGGCGTTACCGGGCAGTACTACGTACAAAACTGGGGCACAGGCGTGGACCACGCCTTGACCGTTGTCGGCTATGACGACCGCATCGAGTTCGACCTCGACGGCAATGGCATCAAAGGTGAAACGGACAAGGACGAAGTGGGCGCCTGGATTGTCGTCAACTCCTGGGGAAGTGGCTGGTGCAACAACGGCTTTATCTATTGCCCCTACGCCGAAGGGCGTCCCGTGAAGAACAGCACAGACTATTGGAAACCTGAGTACTACACCATCCGTCGCAACTATCGCCCCCTGCGCACGCTGAAGGTGACGATGGACTACGACCACCGTTCCGAGATTGCCCTCTACGTGGGTGTCGCCAGCAACCTCAATGCCACCTCCCCCGAGAAAGAGACCTGGCTGCGACATTTCTACTACAGCGGCCTCGGCAAAGGTGCCACCCGCAATCCGGCTCCTGCCATTCCCATGCTGGGTAAGTGGGCCGATGGCGAACTGCACAGCGAGCCCATGGAATTCGGCTACGACCTGACAGACCTCACCCATGGCTTCGACACGACACAACCGCTGAAGTATTTCTTCCGCGTAGAGACCGAGAGTTTTGCCGCCGGCGAGGGCCACATCTACAGCGCCAGCATCCTCGACTACACCCTCGACCGCGAAGGCGTGGAGACACCCTTTGAGATTGCTGACGGCGGTCAGCTCATCGCCAATGCAGGCAAGAAGACGACCATCACCACCATAGCTCGCGGTGAAAGCGTGCCGGCCCCCCGCAACCTGGCCTTCAACGAAAACACGCTTACCTGGGAAGCACCAGTCGGAACCTCCTACAGCGTCAACACCTATAATATATATAAGGACAACGAATGCATCGACTCCACCCCGAGCAACAAACGCAGCACCACGGTCAACGCCAGCGAAGACGGCACCTATCAGGTGAGCGCCGTCTATCGCATCAACGGCTACGACGTAGAGAGCGCACTATCCTCAGCCATCATCTATGGCGAGAGTGCTCTGCGGCCAACGATGAACAAGTACTTCTCCATCACGAAAGGACAGTTCACCGTGCCGGCCTTTACGACGGGTTCACAGGACGCTTACACTATCGAATTTTGGATCAAACCTCGCAGTATCACTAACCCTGGCATGGGCATCAAGGCATCTTCCGGTAAGTTCCTTTTTAGCCTGAACCAGAGCAAAGTCATCACCATCGGTTTCGACGGTGGCGACTATACAACCGGCAGTGCGACCTCAACACTCTCTGGAGGAGTCTGGCAGCACGTAGCCATCGTGGTCAACGGAAAGACCATGAAGGTTTATAAGAACGGTTCTACCACGCTGATCAGCTGGACCTCCGGATATAATAACAGCGGTATCAACGGCGCCAACGACCTGATCTTCGGCAAGACAGAAGGCGTAGGCAACGGCACTGCCAACTACAAGCAGGTCATCGATGCTTTATGGAACGCAGACATCGACGAATTGCGCATCTGGAACTACGCACGCACGCAGAAAGAAATCAAAGACACCTACAAGGACACCTACGTGCTGCCCAGAAACGCTGCAGGCCTCACCCACTACTATAAGATGGCATTAAGCGAGAACGCCGACGGAACGCGCATGTTGGTCGATGCCCTGCAACAGCACGACGCCCCGCTCACCGAAAGCCTTGAAACGGCCATTTACGAACAAGCGGAAAACGAGATAGCCACGAGCAAACCGTTGAACGGAATGACAGCAACAGCTGCCTTCAGTTTCGACGTCGAGACACCCACCGTAGGCCAACCCGTAACACTGACAGACCAGAGCAGTCCCAGCACCACTCAGTGGGACTGGACCTTCACGGGTGCCAACGTGGCCTCCAGCCATGTGGCCAGTCCTGTCATCGTCTTCACGTCAGCAGGTGAGCAGACAGTGACGCTTCAGACCACCAACCTCAAGGGCAATACGGCAGAAGTGACTAAGACCATCACCGTCCAGGCGGCCTCGTTGCCCAAGCCCGACTTCACCATTCCTGCGGGCACCCTGAAGGCAGGCGACCACATCACGTTCCTCAACACCACCGAGAACCTCGACGCCTGCACCTACCAGTGGACACTCGAAGGAGCAGAGAATACCGACGTCCGCACGACGAACGCTGCAGCCACCTACGCTGCCTACGGCACCTATAAGGTGAAACTCACGGCCACCAATGCTTCCGGTTCCAAGTCGGTAGAGAAAGAGATCACCATCAGCAAGATTGCTCCGTCAGCAGCCTTCACCATCAATAACAACATCATCCTCGCAGGCGAAGAAATCACCCTGCTGGATGCCTCGAAGTATGACCCCAGTTCGTGGACATGGACCATATCGAACGACGCTCGTGTCATCATCGTCAACGGACAGAACTCCACGCTGAAACTCACCGAACCCGGCGTCTATAACGTCAGCCTGAAAGTAGCCAACGAAATCGGACAGCACACAGCCAACCGCTCACGTGCCGTCACCGTCTGCAACGCCGACGGGCAAACCGGCCTGCGCTTCAGTGCCACCAGCAACGAGTACTCCGATCAGAGCGAGAGCAAAGTCAACGAAGTGGTAGCTCCGGCACCGGTCACAGCCACCCGTTCCAGCCTGACCATCGAATGGTGGATGTACCCCAGCACGCTCACCGACGCCTGCTGCGGCATGGGCGACAGCCAGTCCACGTTCTGGATGCAGGCCAACGCGAAAGGCGCCCTGACCGTCTACAAACGCGGCAACGCTGTCACGACGTCTGACGGCTTTATCATCGACAACGAATGGCACCACTATGCAGTCGTCTACGGCAGCAGCAAATATAAGTTCTACCGCGATGGCATCAAGATAGAGGAAATAAGTTCCACGGGATCCATTCCTGCATGGGAAGCTTTCCGCATGGGCGGTAGCGAGGCTCCCATGAACGCCATCGTTGATGAGCTTCGCATCTGGACAAAGACCTTTGCCACCGATACAGGCCTGAGGGCGGTCATCACGGCTCCTATCGAGGATCCTGAGAACACTCAGTACCTGAGTCTCTACTACGATTTCAACCAGAGTTCCGGCGATGTCATCGACCGCAGTGCCAACCACCTCAATGGCGTGCGCAACAACTTCGGCCCCGACGGCGACGCCTGGAGCAGTTCGAAGGGCATCTTCTTCCTCAACTTCAACACGACGAAGGCCGAGGACATCACCTCCAAGTATCTGAAGAACTACAAGGCCAGCTTCGCCTACTCCAGTGCGACGGTCAACAGTTCCAACAGCAGTCGTTTCAAAAAGCTCACCACAGGCATCACAACTTCACCGTGGAAGCAGGAGAACAGCGTCGTGGCAGACGGCGTGACCACCGAGTGGCACGTCGACCTTAACAAGGGGAACTACCTCACCCTCTCCACCACATGGGACGGCTTTGCCAGCGAGGTGAAGAACCTGAAGCTCTATCAGACCATCACCCTTCCGGCCGGAGCCTACGAATTTACTGCCACCCGCGGTAGCTGGGAGTGGAATCCTACCGGCAAATACCTCGTTGCAGCCGAAGGAGAAGGTCTGCCCAATTACGCCGATCTCTCCAGCCAGGCTTTGGGCTACGCACAGTGCGGAAACATCTGCTCCTTCGTGCTGCCGGCAGAGACAACGGTCAGCCTCGGCGTGGTAGCCAACCAGAGCGGACAGTCCTGCCACACCATTCAGGCCTTCACGCTGAAGAAGAAAGAGATGATTCAGATTGATGCCGACGAACCTGTTGGCATCCAGCAGACCGAATTTGAGATTGGCGCCACCGCCACGCTGCAGGCAGCCGGCGGTCTGGGCTGCATCAAGATCACGGCTACCGAGCCCCAACGCGTCGATATTTTCGACATGTCCGGACGTCTCGTCTACTCCGAGATGCTCGAAGGCATCGCCACCGTGCGTGCCCGTCGCGGACTCTATCTCGTAGGCGGACAGAAAGTTTTGGTGCGTTAAAACTCATAAAATGCGTTAAAAAGTTGTGCGAAGCAGAAGTTTCGCACAACTTTTCCGTTTCTTAGCATATAGAGTCGAGTCGATATTTGAAAAAAAAGTTGTACCTTTGCGGCCGATTTCAGAGAAAGTCTCTATGAGTTGCACAAAAAATGCACGTAATTATCAACCCAATAAGGAAAATTCAAAGATGAGAAAAAGCATGAAAGCCCTCGGCCTCGTGATGGCCATTGTGGGCATTGCTGTCTTGTCCTCTTGTGGAGGAAAGAAGCAGCAGAATCGAGGTGCCATGGGTCCCACCGCCTATGTGACTGTCAAAGTCGCTCCTCAGGACCGCACCATTGACACCAAGTACAGCGCCACGATCCGCGGTCGCCAAGATATCCAGGTGCTGCCGCAGGTGAGCGGTACGCTGACACGTCTGATGGTCAAGGAAGGCCAGCGCGTGTCCAAGGGTCAGACGATGTTCGTCATCGACCAAGTGCCTTATCAGGCCGCTCTGAACACGGCACAGGCCAACCTCGAAGCCGCCAATGCCAGCCTGGCCACCGCCCAACTGAGCTACGAGAGCACGAAGAAACTGTTCGACCAGGGTGTCGTCAGCGACTTCGACCTTCAAACATCCAACAACACACTGCTGCAGGCCAAGGCCGCTGTGGCTCAAGCCAAGGCTGCCGTAACCAATGCCAGCAACTCCCTCTCCTACACGGTCGTGAAGAGTCCCGCCGACGGTGTCGTAGGCACACTGCCCTACCGTGTCGGGGCTCTCGTGGGTCCTTCCATTCCGACCCCTCTGACCACCGTTTCTGATAACCATCAGATGTATGTCTATTTCTCGATGACCGAGGCTCAGATGCTGGACAAGATTCGCCAGGCCGGCAGTGCCGAGGCCGCTGTGAAGCAGTTACCCCCGGTGCGCCTGCAGCTGGTTGACGGCAGCACTTACGAACAGACCGGCGTCGTGGAGACCGCCAGCGGTGTCGTCGACCAGAGCACGGGTAGCGTCAGTCTGCGTGCCGTCTTCAACAACCCGAACGGTCTGCTGCATTCCGGTTCTACAGGCAACGTCGTGATTCCCGTCACCTACAAGCAGCAGATTGTCGTCCCTGCCGCTGCTGTCAAGCAGTTGCAGACCGTCCATCAGGTCTTCAAGGTGGTCCAGAAAGACGGACAGCGCGTAGCTGAAGGCACCAACATCACTGTGGCTCCCTACAACACAGGCAAGGAGTTCATCGTCCTGAGCGGTCTGAAAACCGGCGACGAGATTATCGCCGACGGTGCCGGTATGGTACAGGAGGGTGCCTTGGTGAAGTAATAAAGAAGTACCACCCCTACACCTTCCGAAGGGAGGGAATGGTCACTTTCCAGAATTCGTAACACTTAAACAATGACCCTGTAGCCTCTGCCGCTCGATTACATTCTTCTCTCCCCTATGAGGGGGAGCGGGGAGGGGGTCTCCAACAATGAAAGGCAATATATTCATCAAACGTCCAGTGATGGCTATGTCCATCGCTATTGTGATCCTGCTCTTGGGCGGCATCAGCTATTTCAGCTTGCCTGTGGAGCAGTTCCCCGACATCGCACCGCCAACGGTGATGGTGAGTGCCACGTATCCCGGTGCTTCTGCCGAGACGGTGACGAAAGCCGTCATCCAGCCTCTGGAAGAGAGCATCAACGGCGTGGAGAACATGACCTACATGACTTCTACCGCCACCAACTCCGGTACCGCCACCATCACCATCTACTTCAAGCAAGGCTCCAACCCGGATATGGCCGCAGTGAACGTGCAGAACCGTGCCGCCATGGCCCAGGGTCTGCTGCCGCAGGAGGTGACAATGATCGGCGTCACCACCTTCAAGCGCCAGACATCGTTCCTGCAGATCAATGCCATGGTGAGCGACGTACCCGAGTTCGACCAGAACTTCATGGGCAACTACATGAACATCAACGTCACGCCGCAGCTGAAGCGTATTCAGGGTGTCGGCGAGGTGTTTGCCCTGGCTGCCAACTACTCGCTGCGCATCTGGCTGAAGCCCGAGGTCCTGGCCCAGTACGGTCTGATACCTTCTGACATCACCGGCTGTCTGGCCGAGCAGAACCTCGAGGCAGCCGTCGGTAAGTTCGGCGAGAAGCCTTTGGAAGGCGGCCACGGCGACGGCGTGGACAATGTCTATCAGTATACCCTCCGCTACACGGGTCGTCTGAAAGAGGTCGAAGAGTTCCGTAACATTGTCATCATGGCCAAGCCCGACGGCTCGCTGCTGCGACTGAAGGACGTCGCCGACGTGGAACTCGGACAGGTGGACTACGGCTATAAAGGTATGGTCAACGGCAAACCTTCGGTGATGTTCATGGCCTTCCAGCTGGCCGGTGCCAACGCTAAGGAAACCAACGACCGCTTCACGGCCGCCCTGAAGGACATAGACAAGACCCTGCCCAAGGGCCTGCACTTCGAGCAGATGATGTCCTCCAACGACTTCCTGTTGGAGTCCATTGCCAACGTCGAGGAGACGCTCGTCGTCGCTATCCTCCTCGTGATTCTCGTGGTTTACTTCTTCCTGCAGGACTTCCGCGCCACGCTCATCCCCTCCATTTCGATTATCATCTCGCTCGTCGGTACCTTCGCCGCCCTGGCCGCCGCAGGCTTCACGCTGAACCTGCTGACGCTCTTCGCTCTGGTGCTGGCCATCGGTACGGTGGTCGACGACGCCATCGTCGTGGTCGAAGCCGTGCAAGCCAAGTTCGATGCCGGCTACACCTCAGCCTATAAAGCTACGAAGGACGCCATGAGCGACGTGACGATGGCCGTCATCTCCTGTACGTTCGTCTTCATGGCCGTGTTTATTCCTGTGACGATGATGAGCGGCACGAGCGGTATGTTCTATACACAGTTCGGCGTCACGCTGGCCACCGCCGTGGGTATCTCCTGCGTATCGGCCCTCGTCGTCTGCCCCGCCCTTTGCGCCATGCTCATGCGTCCCGCCAAGGAGAACCGCGAGGCCCACAACCCCGTCAGCTCTTTCTTACTGGGAGTGAACAAGCGCACCCGCGCCGCTTACCAGGCCAGCTTCGGCGCCATCATGGGAAAATACACGCGCCAGCTGCACGGCGTGGTCAACCACCGCTGGGTGGCTCCCGTAGCCTTTTTCATCGCTGTGGTGCTGCTTGTCTTCTTCATGCGCGCCCTGCCGAAGGGACTTGTGCCACAGGAAGACCAGGGCGTGCTCATGGTCAACGTCACCTGTCCTCCGGGCAGCAACCTCGCCTATACCGAATCGGTACTTGACAAGGTGCAAGCTCTGCTGGAAAAGGATGAAGACATTCGCACCATCGCCCGCACTTCTGGCTACGGCATGATGTCCGGTCAGGGTGCAGCCAACGCCATGGTCATCCTGCGACTGAAGCATTGGAGCGAGCGCTCCGGCAACTGGATTCCCGGTTCCGGATACATCCACACCTCCAGCATCAAGAAACTCATGCTCATGGGTCAGCTCATGAAGGAAGTGCCCGAGGCACAGATCTTCGTCTTCGAACCGGGTATGATTCCCGGCTACGGTATGGGTTCCAACGTCGACCTTCACCTTCAGGACAAGTCCGACGGCGACAAGGGCGAATTCCTCCGCCTGACGCAGCAGTTCCTCACAGCCTTGAACCAGCGCGAGGAGATACAGATGGCCATGACCTCCTATGCCCGCAACTTCCCGCAGTATCAGGTCGAGGTCGATGCCGCCCAGTGCAAGCTCGCCGGTATCTCGCCCGCCACGGTACTCTCCACGATGAGCGGTTATCTCGGCGGTGCCTACGTGTCGAACTTCAACCAGTTCGGTAAGGTCTACCGCGTGATGATGCAGACCGACCCGAAGTACCGTACCTCCGATGCCGACCTCTCCAATATGTACGTCCGCAGCGGTACTGGCATGGCTCCCCTCTCGCAGTTCGTCAAGCTCACGCCCGTGCTCGGTCCCGAAATCGATACCCACTTCAACCTCTTCTCCGAAATCTCCTGCATGGTACAGCCGGCACAGGGTTACACCACCTCCGATGCCATGAAGGCCATCGAAGAAGTGCGCCAGGAGACACTGCCCGACCACATCAGCTACGAGTACGGCAGCATCTCGCGCGAAGAGTACCAGCAGATGGGTTCCAACCAGACCATTCTCATCTATGCCGTCTGCGTCATCCTCATCTTCCTCATCCTCTCCTGCCTCTACGAGAGCTTCCTCGTGCCCTTCGCCGTCATTCTCTCTGTGCCTGCAGGTCTGATGGGTTCCTTCGGTTTCGCATGGATATGGAACCAGATCTACAGCGTCTTCCCGCCCATCGGGCAGATTGAGAACAACATCTATCTGCAGACAGGTGTCATCATGCTCATCGGCCTGCTGGCCAAGACGGCCATCCTCATCACCGAGTTCGCCCTCGAACGTCGCCGCAAGGGCATGGGCATCATCGAAGCCGCCTATGCAGCTGCCGAAGCTCGTCTGCGCCCCATTCTGATGACCGTCCTCACGTGCGTGCTCGGTATGTTGCCGCTGCTCTTCGCCACGGGTGCCGGTGCCAACGGCAACCGCACCATCGGTATCGGTGTCGTCGGCGGTATGATTGTCGGTACGATAGCCATCCTCTTCACCGTGCCCGTCTTCTTCATCTTCTTCGAGTACCTGCAGGAGAAGATACGCCCCGCCATGAAGGTCGAGGCCGACCAGCAGTTCCTCAAGGAGAAAGCCCACAGCGAGCAGGAGAAGCGTGAAGCCGAAGAAGATTAACATATCTAATATATATAATATAGAATATGAATACATATCATAACCACCAACAAAGGTATATACTCCCCTCCCTGCCTGTCGTCGCCCTGCGACGCTCTCCCCTCCTTGACGGGAGAGGCTGGGGCGTGGGTCTCCTACTCTCGACGCTCTTCCTTCTCGCCTCCTGCGGCGTCATGAAGAACTATGAGCGCCCCGCCGACCTGCAGACCGAAGGCCTCTACGGCACGCTGCAGACAGGCCAAAGCGAGCAGGGTCTGGGCGCCAAGGCCTGGCGTGAGTTCTTCACCGACCCCACCCTGCAGCAGCTCATCGAGCGGGGCCTCGCGCAGAACGCCTCGCTGCGACAGCTCGACCTGCAGATTCAGGAAGCACAACAGTACCTGCTCTGCTCCAAGTTGGCCTACATTCCCAGCCTGGCCATCGCTCCGCAGGGACAGCTCTCCAGCAGCGACTGGAAGTCTCCGCTGAAGTTCTACACCATTCCCCTGAGCGCCTCCTGGCAGATTGGCAGCTTCGGCACCCTACGCAACGCCAAGAAGAAAGCTGAGGTGGGCGTCGAGCAGACACGAACCGCACGCATGGCCGTGCAGCAAAGCCTCGTGGCCAACATCGCCAACCTTTACTACACCCTCTGCATGCTCGATGCCGAAGTGGCCATCAGCGAGCAGACCGCAAAGAACTGGCGCGAAAGCGTAGAGCGCAGTCGGCAGCTCATGGCCGCCGGACGCAGCAACAAAGCCGCCGTCGCACAGACCGAGGCCAACTGCTACAACGTCGAGGCCAACCTGCTCGACCTCAAGCAGGGCATCATCGAGGCGCAGAACGCACTCTGCACCATCCTCGGCGAAGCACCGCACACCATTCAGCGTACTTCCCTGCAGACCTTCCAGGCACCGGCCATAGAGACTGGCGTGCCCATGGCCTTGCTGCAGAATCGCCCCGATGTGCGCCAGGCCGAACTCGCACTGGCCAGCGCCTTCTACAGCGTCAACAGCGCCAAGGCTGCCTTCTACCCTTCCCTGACCATCAGCGGAACGCTCGGATACACCAATAACGGCAGCGCCATCGAGCTCGACCCGGCCATCTGGATTTGGAATGCCATCGCTCAGCTGGCACAGCCCATCTTCCAGAACGGACGCCTCATCGCACAGAAGAAGGTGGCCAAGATGCAGCAGGAGGAAGCCATGCTGGCCTTCCAACAGAGCCTCATCGCCGCCGGTAACGAGGTCAACACGGCCCTCGTACAGCTGCAGACCAATCAGGCCAAGAGCTCCCTCATCGAGGGTCAGGTGCGCAGCCTCAGCGATGCTGCTGCCGCCACAGAAGCCCTCTACTACAACGCACCGGGAGTCAACTATCTCAACGTTCTTACCGCGCAGACAGGACTCCTCTCCGCTCAGCTCGGACAGATAGCCAACCAATACGCCATCGTCCAGGCCACCATCCAGCTCTATCAGGCCCTCGGAGGTGGTTCACTGGCGGAGTGAACACGTCTCCCCCCTGCAAGTAATTTCCCGTACATTGTGGGCGACCGATAAATGCATCGGCCGCCCACATTTTTTCGTCGATAGCTTCGTATGGGTCTAACAAGCGATTAGGGTTAAACCCTCATCCGTCATATAGAATTGCAGCGAGAAGAGCCTATGTGTTGAGCAGTATTCTTTCTTTGAACGAAGGAGCATAGCACAAAGAGCCGCCAGCACTGTCGACGAAGAGCAATGCCTCTTTCGCAGACAAAACGCGGCACTTTCGGCTTCCACACAAGGATGTCTGACCGGTTTCTGTTAACACTGGAGTTTGTTCCATCACGATGGAACGATTGTTCAATCATGATGGAACGATCATTCCATCGTGATGGAACAAACAAAAGGCTTTACCCTACTTCTTCTTTCTTTCCTGGAAATAGAAGCCACCACACAGGTTGACTGTGCCAAAAGCATTGGTAAAACGTAGTCCTCCCGCACTGTAGTTGAAGATATGTCCGACGGCAAAAAGCCCGACAAACCAACGGCCGTTGTTGCGGATGACGCCCATGCGTCCGGTGGCATTGAAGTTGATGTTGCCACGCCGGCGGAAGATCTCGTCCATTTTGTTCATGAAGAAGTTGTCGTATCGCTGGGTGTTGGCATCATCGTCCTCCCAGACGACAGTCTCGGTGCTCGTGCGCTTGTAGCCGATGGCGGGTGAGGCAGCGATGCCGAGGCACCAGTCGCGCGCCGGCACCCAATTGTAAGCGTAGCCAGCGCTGAGGCTGACATCGGTGTACTTCACGCGTTCGAGGGCGGCAAAGCGGTTCTCTGTAGGCAGCTGTGCAAAGAGGTCCTTGGGCAGACGGGTGTAGTCGCTGCGCAGGTTGTGGCGTGTGATGCTGGCACCAAAGAGCCACGAACCTGCCGAGCGGCGCTGGATCGTGCTCTGCGAGTAGATGGCAGGGTTGGAGAAGCGCCGATGGTTGAGCACATAGTAGAGGTTGACGCCAGTGACATTGGCCTGAAGATAGTCGCCGCAGTCGCGGCCCTCGTAGGCTTTGGCTTCGTCGCCCATGCCGGAAATGCTCTGCAGATAGAAGTCGCTGCCAGTGCGCCGGTGGATGAGGTCGACGCCGAACATCGATGTGTAGATGGAGAGTTCGAAGCGTGTGCTCTGGCTGCGGCGGCGCCCTATGTTGCCCACATCGAAAGTCCAGCCGAAGAAGAGCCATCGCCAGCCGAAGTAGGGGCCGAGGCGGAAGTCGGGGTGCTGGGCCAATGAGATGCGGTAGTCCGAGTTGCCGAGGCGATAGAACTCGAAGTTGCTCGTGGCCTGTGCCATGAGGGTATAGTTATAGTGGTTGCGCTCGACGTAGGCCGAGTCGATGTCGTCGAAGGCATCGATGAGCTTGACAAGGAAGTTGCCCGCCCGGTGCACGCCTTCAAGGGCTTCTTGCACCACCTGTGCAGGAAGGCACACGGGCTGCAGGACGAAGCACACAGCGAGGAGGTATCGTGTGAGGCGGTTCAAATCTTTCCGAGTATTTTATCCATGACCCAGTTGACGGAGGTGGCGCTGACAGAGTCGAGGTCGCAGACGCCGTGCCCCTGAAGGTGCTCGACGACCTCACGGATGAGCGGCATCTGTACGTGCTGCGGGTTAGGCACGTCGAAGGTCTGGTGCCCGAGTTCTGCATCGAGCACGATGGGTTCGTAGGTGAATACGGAGAAGTTCACCTGGCCGTGGTCTCCGATGATTTGTATGCGGTCGGTGCGCGCGGACTCGTGTGCGCAGAAGCTCCACGTGCCGCTGCCGGGCAGCCCGTCGACGAATTGGAAAGCTGCGCTGACGGTGTCCTCGGTGTCATAGAGTCCTGCACGGTTGGAGCAGAAGCCTCCAACGCGGGTGATGGGCCCGAAGAGTTGCTGTAAGAGGTCGAGCTGGTGGGGCGCCAGGTCGTAGAAATAGCCTCCACCGGCGATGTCACGTTGCACGCGCCAAGGCAACTGTGTGCGGTTGTAGTCCAGGTCGCGCGGCGGCACAGCGAAGCGTATCTGCACGCCCATCACACGTCCGATGGCCCCCGTGCGGACGATCTCGCCCACCTTTTTGAAATACGGTAGCCGACGTCGGTAGAAGGCAACGAAGCAGGGGACGCCGGTCTGCTGCGAGACACGATTGATGCGCAGACACTCCTCGTAGGTGGCCGCCAAGGGTTTCTCCACATAGACGGGCTTGCCACTCTTCATGGCCATGATGGCATAAGTGGCGTGGCTGGAGGGCGGCGTGGCGATGTAGACGGCATTGACGGCAGGGTCATTAAGCAGGGCTTGAGCATCGGTGTACCACCGCGGGATGTCATGCCGCTCGGCATAGCTCCGTGCACGCTCGGCATTGCGGCTCATGACGGCCACAACGCTCGAACCAGGGATGAGCGAGAAGGCGGGACCGCTCTTCTTCTCGGTGACTTCTCCGCATCCTATGAAGCCCCATCGGACGACATTCTGAGGTGTATGCATAATGTTAAACTCTGTTTTACGAGCGCAAAGGTACAAACTTTTGTGTATCTTTGCACACAAATTCTGAAGAAATGAACTCGAAAGACGAAGAAAAGAAGGTTGTCGCCTTCGTTCAGTACCGCTCTACCGCCTCTATCCTGGGCACCGGTTGGGGCTTCGTGATGGACAATCTGTGGTCGCTGCTGCAGCTGACGTGGCCCGCCTGGCTGGTGTTTTCACTCGTGTTTGGCGTCTTCGGACTGTTAGGTCCTCAGCAGGCGCTAAGCTGGCAGGCGGGAACACCATTGGCAGTGGCGATGTTGCTGTCGTGGCTTTTTTTCGTGCTGTCCACGGCGATTGTCCTGTGGCAGCGTCATCGTCTGGGCGTTTTTCCTTCGGGAAAGGCCCTCGTCGTGCTGCGCGACGGGCGCCGTGAGGGTCTGCGCAGCCTGGGCCGTCAGCTCCGTAAGGCCGTACACCGTCCTCGCCGCTGGGGACTCCTGCTGGCCGTATTGCTGGTGGGCGCATTCGTGAGCCTGCTGATGGCGCTGGTAGGCACGCTGCCTTTGTGTGTGTCGCTGACGGCACGCCATCTGGCTTTCGTCTCGTCTGAGCTGGGAGACCCCGCCACACTGCCTGCCTCGATGCCTTGGCTGGGCTTGTTTGCAGGTCTCTTGGCAGGCTTCGTCTGCGCCGTCAGTCAATGGATGACGCTTGTTCCCCTGGCCTTCGCAGCGGGAAGGATGAGAGAGGAAGAGAGGGAAGAAGAGAGAGAGGAAGAAGAAAGGGAAGAATAGAAACGGACTCTCCCCGCCGAACGCGGACTCTCCCCCCGCCCTCCCTAAAGGGAGGGAGCGGTTACCTGACAAGAGCAGATATTATGCCTTCTGCAAAAGTTACCTGACAAGAGCAGATATTCATGCCTTCTGCAAAAGTAACTGCTCCCTCCCTTTAGGGAGGGCGGGGGGAGAGTCCGTCCTTTTTTGGGGGGAGAGTCTGGTCGTAACTATTTCTTCAGCACTTCCCTAAGGAAGCCGGCAGTATAGCCTTCTGTCAACTGTGCCACCTGTTCGGGCGTGCCGCAGGCCAGCATACGCCCGCCTCCACGACCGCCGTCGGGGCCCATGTCGATAAGGTAATCGGCAGATTTGATAACGTCAAGGTTGTGCTCGATCACGATGACCGTGTTGCCTTTGTCCACTAACCGCTGCAACACCTCCAGCAGCACGCGGATATCCTCAAAGTGCAACCCCGTCGTGGGCTCGTCGAGAATATAGAGCGTACGCCCCGTATCGCGCTTGGCAAGTTCAGTGGCCAGCTTCACTCGCTGGCTCTCACCGCCGCTCAACGTCGTCGACGACTGTCCAAGTTTAATATATCCGAGCCCTACGTCCTGCAGTGTCTTTATTTTCTGTAGGATATTAGGCTGGTTCTCGAAGAATTCTACGGCACGGTTGATCGTCATATCAAGTACATCGGCAATGGACTTTCCCTTGAAACGCACCTCCAGTGTCTCACGATTGTATCGCTTTCCGTGGCAGGCCTCACAGGGCACCATGACGTCGGGCAGGAAGTTCATAACGATGGTCTTGTAGCCATTGCCGCCGCAGGTCTCGCAGCGCCCCCCTTTGACGTTGAACGAGAAGCGACCTGATTTGTAACCGCGAATCTTGGCTTCGGGAAGATCGACGAAGAGGTTGCGGATGTCGTTGAAGACGCCCGTATAGGTGGCAGGATTGCTGCGCGGTGTGCGCCCGATGGGGCTTTGGTCCACATTCACCACCTTATCTATCAGATCGATGCCCTCGATGGCATCATAGGGCAAGGGATCACGCAGCGAGCGGTAGAAGTGCTGCGAGAGGATGGGCTGCAGCGTGTCGTTGATAAGCGATGACTTTCCCGATCCAGAGACCCCCGTCACGCAAATCAGCGTTCCCAGCGGAAAGCTGACGTCCACGCCCTGTAGGTTATTACCCCGAGCACCACGCAGCACAAGCTGCTTTCCGTTGCCCGTACGTCGCGTGGCGGGAATGGCGATGGAACGTTCGCCGGTGAGGTATTGACGGGTGAGTGAGGAAGGGCTATCGGAGGCAGGTGCCACCAATTCTTTATATGTTCCCTGGAAGATGACTTCCCCACCCTTTCGTCCGGCCAGGGGCCCCATGTCAACAATGTAGTCGGCCTCGCGCATCATCTCTTCATCGTGCTCCACAACAATGACCGTGTTACCCGTGTCTCGCAGTTCCTTAAGCGAGGTGATAAGACGGCGGTTGTCGCGCTGATGGAGACCGATGCTGGGCTCGTCGAGGATATAGAGCACGTTGACCAGCTTCGATCCTATCTGCGTGGCCAGACGAATGCGCTGGCTCTCGCCGCCGCTCAGACTCTGGCTGGCACGCGAGAGGCTGAGGTATTCCAGTCCCACATCGAAGAGGAACTCCAGGCGCGCACGTATTTCTTTAAGAATCTCGGGGGCTATCTTTCGCTGACGCTCCGTCAGATGCTGGTCCAAGGTCTGCATCCACAGGCGCAGGTCCTTGATATCCATGTCAGCCAGTTCGCTGATATTCTTGCCGGCGATGCGGAAATGCAACGCTTCACGATTCAGTCGGGCGCCGTGGCACTCGGGGCAAACTGCCGTCTTCGAGAACTGCTCGGCCCACTTCTGTGCCGTAGCGCTGGACTCGCTGTCCTGCAGCATCTGTATATACTTCGTCAGGCCGTCGTAGGCGATGTAGTAGTCGTTGGTCGTATGGGCCACGGCAGCAGGTATGCGCAGACGCTCGGGCGTGCCGTTGAGTATCTCGTCGATGGCCTCCTCAGGCACGTCAGCCAGCGGCGTGTCCATGGTGGCACCATGACGTTCCAACAGTGCTGCCATCTGCCAGAAGATCATCTCATTCTTCGCTTTGCCCAGCGGTGCGATGCCGCCCGCCTTGACCGACAGGTGACGGTCGGGAATCACCTTGTCGACATCGATGAGGTTCACATAACCCAAGCCTTTACAGCGCGGGCACCAGCCCTGCGGAGAGTTGAAGGAGAAATTATGCGGTGCAGGATCGGCATAGCTCATCCCCGTCGTGGGACACATCAGTCGACGGCTGTAGTGCCGCACCTCATTCGTGTCGGCATCGAGTACCATCATCAAGCCTTCGCCCATGCGCAGACACTGCTCCACACTGTTCTTCAGGCGCGTCTCGTTGCCATGCACCTGCAGGCGGTCGACGACGACCTCGATGGAGTGGTTGACATAGCGGTCCACCTTCATCCCCTGCACCAACTCTGTCAGTTCGCCGTCCACGCGCACCCAGACAAAGCCCTTACGCCGAATGCTGTCAAAGAGTTCACGGTAGTGGCCCTTACGGTTCTTCACCAACGGCGCCAGCAACTGCACGCGATGCCCTTCATAGTCGTTCAGCAAGAGGCCAACGATCTGCTCCTCAGTGTATTTGACCATAGGCTCGCCCGTCTGCCACGAAAAGGCCTCGCCGGCACGGGCATAGAGCAAGCGCAGGAAGTCGTAAATCTCTGTAGTGGTGCCCACGGTGGAACGCGGGTTCTTGTTCGTCGTCTTCTGCTCGATGCTGATGACGGGCGAGAGGCCCGAGATCTTGTCGACGTCCGGACGTTCCAAGCCTCCAAGAAAGTTGCGGGCATAGGCCGAGAACGTCTCTATGTAGCGCCGCTGCCCCTCGGCAAACAAAGTATCGAAGGCCAGCGACGACTTTCCCGAGCCTGACAGCCCCGTGATGACCGTCAGGCTCTGCCGAGGGATTTGCACATCAACGTTCTTCAGGTTGTGCACCCTCGCTCCTTCTATGACAATCTTGCCGTGGTCGCTCATGGCGTCTCTGTCGTTGAATTAGCACTTTCCGTGTAACGTGTCAAGACATTGACATCCTTACGAATATGATATTCGTGTCCATCGGCACCACGGGCTACGACATTGACGAAATAGACACCATCGGGAACGATGCGCCCGTTGACCCTTCCATCCCAACCGCCGTTGACATCGCTCCAACTGTAAAGCCTCTTTCCCCAACGGTTGAAAATCGTGGCTTTGAAGGAGACAATGCTCTCGTACTCCTTGGCCCTGTAGATTTTGTTGAAGTCGTCGTTGTCGCCTGGCGAGAAGGCGTTCGGCATCACCAGCTTCGACTGTGCCACGCTGACGCTGAAATAGTTCTCTTCGCCCTCCTCGGGATAGGAAATCGTGTCGTTGTTCAGTATGAAAGTGGCACGCAGCGAGACGAAGAACACGCCGCTCTGCGTGAAGGTGTACTCCAGGTCTTCTTCGAAGCGGTGCACCAGTGGAGAATTCTCCTGGCCAGCCTCGAAGATGCGCCACTCATAGCGCACGTCATAGTTGCCGACATCGGTAGGATTGGCCTTGAAGACACCCTTGACAGGAGCCGAACCGGAATAGTTCTCCATCTGCTCTTCGACAGGATTGCCGTCTTTATCGGTATAAGAGAAGGTGGCGGTGGGCGCACAGGTCTGTGCCCTCAAGCCGACGAACGGCAGCAGAAGCGTCAGGACGAGAAATCGGAAGTGTTTCATCGACAAGTGATTTTCTGTTTTGCAGGCGCAAAGGTAGCAAAAAAGTGGGGGGTGCCCAAGAAAAAGAGCAAAAAAAGTGGCTAAAGGTAGAGCGGTTCGATGATATTGAGCAGCTTGATGGTGGCCTTGATGGCCGCCTCCGTCTGGTCGGCATCGAGGGCATGGGTGCGAAAGTTCTTCTCCTCGAACACCCATTCGATTGTGGTCTGCACGAGGGCATCGGTGCGACCGCCCGGAGGGATGGTGACAGCATAGTTCGACAGCCATGGGAACTTGCGTCCGAGGCGGTCGCGGTAGATATGGCGCACGGCGCGCACGAAAGCATCGTACTGTCCGTCGCCCTGCGCTGTCTCGTCATAGACCTGATCGCCAATCTGCAGGCGCACCTGTGCCATCGGACGCAGGCCATAAGCCGTCGAGACCATGTAGGACAGCAGCCGCACGCGGTCGTCAGCCTCGTTGTGCTTCAGCACGTCGCGGATAATGAAGGGCAAGTCCTCCTGCGTCACCAGTTCCTTCTTGTCGCCCAGCTCGATAATACGGGCCGTGACCTTCCTCATATCCTCCTCGCTGAGGTCCAGCCCCAGCTCCTCGAGGTTCATGCGTATATTCGCCTTGCCGCTGCTCTTGCCCAAAGCGTACTCACGCCGCCGGCCGAAGCGCTCGGGCAGCAGGGCGTTCTGGTAGAGGCCTTTCTTCTCGTCGCCGTCGGCATGGACCCCTGCCACCTGCGTGAAGACGGCACTTCCCGTGATCGGTTTGTTGGGCGGGATGGCTATGCCGCTGTAACTCTCCACCATGTGAGCCACCTTGTTCAGTTCCTCCTCATTGATGTTCGTCTGGGCGTTGAAGTGGTCTTTGAGGATGGCCTGCACGCTGGCCAGGGGGGCATTTCCGGCCCGTTCTCCCAGACCGTTGATGGCAGTGTGCAGTCCCTTGGCTCCGCTCAGCACGGCCGCCAGGACGTTCGAGACGGCCAAGTCGTAGTCGTTGTGGGCATGGAAGTCGAAGTGTACACCAGGATAACGCTTCACCATTTGCTGCATGAACGACATCACCTCCAGCGGGTTCAGGATGCCGAGGGTGTCTGGGAGCATCACGCGGCGAATCAGGCCGGCAGACCCTGCGTCCGCCGCTGCCCGACCTCCCTTTCCGTGCTCTACGCCTTCTTCGAGGGCGGCGGCGCCGCTCTTCTGCGAGGAGCAAATGAGGTCCGCGAGGCCGTCCATGAGGCGAAAGACGTAATCGTCCTGATGGGCCAGCAGTTCATCTTTGTTGATGGTCTGAGGGTTCCATTCACGCCCTATCAGCGAGGGCGCAGGCAAGGTTCGCATCCCCCCGCTCCAGTCCTCCAGATAGATATTGACGTTGATGCCTCTCGCTGCCGCCATCTCGACGTTGCGACGGATGTCGGCCACGTGCTCCTCCAGCGTCTTCCCCAGCTGACCTTCGCAGTGGCGACGCGAGCCTTTGCACAGGAGATTCATCGTCCGTGCCCCGGCACGTTCTATCCAGTCGAGACTCTTGCCGTTGTCCACGAAGCCAAGCACCTCCACGCGCTCCAGCATATCCTTTGCAGATGCCCAGCGCGTGATGCGCTGCACAGCCTCCAGTTCGCCGTCGCTGACACGTGCCGAAGCCACCTCCACGCGGTCCACGTGCAGGTCCTCCAGCAGCGCACGGCAGATCATCAGCTTCTCGTGCGGCATGAAACTGACGCCGCTCGTCTGCTCGCCATCCCGAAGGGTGGTGTCCATGATTTCTACATACGACGAATCTTTCTGCATGGTTCTAAGCCTTTATGAGTGGGCAAAAGTACTGCTTTCTGCGTAGAGCAGCAAATAAACTCCTCATTTTTTACTTTTGATGCACATTTTTTCTTGAAAAAGGAAGAAGACACTCCCCCGAAGACTCTCCCCCCGAACGCGGACTCTCCCCCCGCCCTCCCTAAGGGAGGGAGCGGTTACCAAGCAAGAACAGATATTCATGCCTTCTGCTTTTAGAAGTAACTGCTCCCTCCCTTTAGGGAGTGCGGGAGGAGAGTCCGCGTTCGGGGGGGAGTCTGGTCATTCTTCACTTTTCCCTCTTCAAAAAAGCCGTGGGCGTGAGGCCGAAGTAGTTCTTGAACAAGCGAGTGAAGTGCTGAGGGTACTCGAAGCCGAGCAGCTCGGCCGTTTCGGTGATAGGCTTGCCGCTGACCAGCAGTTCCTGTGCCCTTCGCATGAGGAAACGCCGTATGATGCCCGTCGCCGTATCGTCTGTCAGCTGGCGGATCAGGTCGCCGAAGTAGTTGGGCGACAAGCAGAGTTCCTGCGCACAATAGCGGACTGTGGGCAGGCCGTGCTCTCGCTGACGGCCCTCGCGGTAATACTTCACCAACAGGTTCTCGAAACGCGTGAGCAGGTCGGCCTTCTCCTGCGATGGCAGCGAAAGCTGCTCGGCATAAAAACGCGCCACGTACTCCAGAATCAGGCGGAGGTGAGCGGCAAGAAGTGCAGTGCTCGCTTCGGGCGTCGTCTTCAGACACGTGCGCAACATCTCCAGCAGGGTGACGATGGTCTCTCGCTGCCTCTCCGACATCAGCAAAGCCTCGTTGGTGTTGTACGAGAAAAAAGTGTACGCCGGCATCCGGCGTTCCAGGTCGGTGCCGCACAGCACTGTTGGGGCAAACAGCAACCCCCAGCCCTTGGTGTGTATCTCTTCGCCCGTGTCCGCCTTACCGCCTATCTGCCCCGGAGCCACACACATCAGCGCATGGCGGTGAAGGTCGTACACCGTCTGCCCATAAGTCAGTCTCTCCAACGTCTCGTCGCCGATGAACATCGCATACACGTCGTAGTTATTCAGCGAATGGCGGCAATGCTCCAGCTCGTCGTAATGAATCACCGAGACGAGCGGATGCAGCACGGGCGCACCGATGTAGCGGGCGTAGTCGTTGACACTGTGAACCTTCAGGATCTTCTCCATTATGGGTTGCAAAGATACAAGAAATTCTCCAAATGCAAACAGGAACCTCCCTTTTTTAGCCCGAATCCGTCCATTTGGGCAAAAAATCTGTAATAAAGTTACGCTTGGCAGCCGAACTTATGTGTACCTTTGCCAGTGAAACATAACCTACGACATCCCCCTATTCTATGAAAAAAGTTCTCCTCAGCGCCTGCCTGCTCTTCCTCACGGCACCCTCCATAAGCGCACAGGTCGCCGTTCGTGTGGACTGTTCCCAATGGGAAGAGTTCCCCCTCGTGAAGAAGATCGGCCTCTACCAGACCCCGCTCGTCTCGAAAGCCTGGATAGACCGCGACATGTCCAAGCTGAGCGAACTCGAAGCACGCTCCATGCGCTACGAGATGGCCTGCGGCAAGGACGACCTCTACGGCCAGCCCTGCGTCGTCGGATCGGCAGAGAAGCCAGCCTATGCCCTCTCCGCCATAGACTATCTCCTGTCGCAGGCCAGGAAGAACTGCCCCGTCCTCGTCATCTCCCACGGCTACACCCCTACCCTCCTCCAGCGCCGCCCTACGGAATGGGCCGGCTTCATGGATCCGCCCACCGACCTCGCCGTCTGGGCCGACATCAATGAGCGCTTTGCCCAGGAGTGGCAGAGTAAGGGCTACACGAACAGTTACGTAGAGGTGTGGAACGAGCCCGACCTCACCGACGGCTTCTTCACCGGCACCCTCGACGACTACCTCAACATCTACGAAGCGGCAGCACCCGCCGTGCGCAGAGGCTACGCAGACATCAAGGTGGGCGGCCCGGCAGGGGCGTTCAACTGGTGGCACCAGGCGCTGACAGACCGCGTCAAGGCCAAGAACCTGCCCCTCGACTTCCTCTCCGGCCACGCCTACGGCCCCGACTACGCCTGGCAGCTGGACGGTATGCGCACCGCCCTGAACAGTCTGGGGCGCCCTGAGGCCGAGATGCTGCTCACCGAGTACTCCCCCTATGTCGCCGCCGACTACCAGAAGGACGGCCCCGTAGAACGCGCCGAGGCTGCCATGACCTTCTTCAACGCCCTGCCCGGACTGCTCTCCTACACCGACCTCACCCACGTCAACTGGGCACAGTACATCGACCCGGGCTTCTTCGTCGGCGATAAGCTCGGACTGATAGACCGCGACAGCGGCGCGCGCAAGGCGCTCTTCTATGCCTTCAAGTTCTACGGATGGATGCCTGCCGACCGCCGGCAGCTGACCATCGGCGACAACCATATCAAGGGACTCGCCTCCGCCTCCGACGACTGCGTGGCACTCGCCCTATGGAACACCGCCACCGACGAGCGCCCCCTCTCGCTGACCGTCGAAAGCATACCCTTCACCAGCGGCACGCTGGAAGTCTACCACATCGACGAAAGCCACAACAGCTGGTACGAGACGAAGGAAACCACCCTCAGCAAGAGCCGCACCGAGCACATTGAGACGACCGATGGACGCCTCGTTCTGGACGACGTCGTGCGCAGCCGCGGCGTCTGCTTCGTCCGCTTCGTAGCCGACGGAGCCGGCAAGCTCTTCCCCTCCGTGCGCCTGGGTACCATCCTGCGCACACACCAGTGGTTCCCCAACCGCACCAACGATGCTGCCTATGCCCTCTTCGACCCCGAGACGTGGACCGTGCGCCTCTCGTCGAACAAGGACGTCACAGGCTACGCCCTCGTCGGCATCGAAGCCCTCAGGGTGCCCAGCCTGCTCAAGGTGCAGGGAATCACAAAAGGCACCGTGCAGCGCCGCACCGTCAACTCATCCATAGACATCCGCATCGACTATCAGGACAAGAGCGGAGCGTACACCAAAGCCGTACTCTTCCACGGAGGAGTGCACACCGACCGGCGCAAGACGCTTCTGCCCTGGGGCACACGGCAGCAGCCCGACGAAGTGGTAGAGGTGAGCGACCTCAACGACTTCACCATCGACGTCGCCGCCCACCAGCCATCGGACTTCAGCGGCCGAGTGATCATCTCTTTCGAAATGGAAGCCGTCGGCACAGGAGTGAAACAGCGCTTCCAGCTGTCCAGGGGCATCGCCGTAGGCGTCGGAGCTGTGCAGCAGGACCTCCCGTCGTCGCAGCGCGACAGCGGCCCCTCCGATGCCACCTACAACCTCAGCGGGCAGAGAACACCGCACACCGTTCAAGGCATCAATATCCTGCGAAATGCCGACGGGCACACGCGTAAAATCTACATGCACAAGTAGGACAAGACGAGATGCGACGAAGAAAAGAAGGGCGAATCGGACATTGAACCCCCAACGGACATCAGAAGTGCAGCGAGAGCAGCCTATATACCATGCCGAAAGTCTATATCGTGGTCTAATGAAGCATTGGGGCTGAAGCCAAAGACAGCCTGAAAAGTGATGCGCGACGCCCTTGCCACACACGACATTTGCTTACCTCAATTCTTTGACGATTCACGAATCGTTAATTGACGATTCGCGAATGTTCAATTAACGATTCGTGAATCGTCAAACAAAACGCCCTGAGAAAAGACGTCATTCAAACGCCTCTTTCGGCTGAATCGATTGCAGGAATCAGCCTCCATGCGAAGAACTTCTATCGCTTTATCCCAGTCAGCCATTAGAGATCTCAAGGGCCAACTCGGATTTCAATGACAG